>CAJWJW010000005.1 GCA_913041775.1 uncultured Flavobacteriales bacterium | reverse complement strand
AAAGTAAAAGATTTCCTTTCAAAAAAATAAGTCGCTTTTTATTAAGTGAGTAAAAGCTTCTTTCTATATTTGAGAGAAGCTTTTTTTTATATACATAATTCAGACTCATGGGATTTTTTAGTTTTTTCTCTAAAGAGAAGAAAGAGAAATTAGATAAAGGACTTGAGAAAACTAAAGAAAATGTTTTTTCTAAGTTAGGTCGTGCTATAGCAGGGAAGTCTAGGGTTGATGAAGATGTTCTTGATAATTTAGAAGAGGTGTTAATTACTTCTGATGTTGGTGTACAAACAACTTTGAAAATTATTGAACGTATTGAAGAACGTGTTTCTAACGATAAGTTCTTAGGTACTTCAGAACTAAATAACATCCTCAGAACCGAAATATCTTCTCTTTTATCCGAAAATAATTCTGAGGATTTATCTGACTTTTCTATACCTACGAACAAAAAACCATATGTAATAATGGTGGTAGGTGTTAATGGAGTTGGTAAAACAACTACCATCGGAAAGCTCGCTTATCAGTTAAAGAAAAAAGGTCATAAAGTTGTTTTAGGAGCTGCAGATACATTCCGTGCTGCAGCAATAGAGCAATTAGAAATTTGGGCACAAAGAGTTGGAGTGCCTATTGTGAAACAAAAAATGGGATCTGATCCTGCTTCAGTAGCATTCGATACTTTACAATCTGCTGTTACACAAGGTGCGGATGTTGTTATTATTGATACTGCAGGAAGACTTCACAACAAAGTAAACTTAATGAACGAGTTAGGGAAAGTTCGTAAAGTAATGCAGAAAATTGTTCCCGATTCTCCACACGAAGTTTTATTGGTACTCGATGCATCCACAGGACAAAATGCAATTGAACAAGCAAAACAATTTACACTGGCAACAGAGGTAAATGCACTTGCTTTAACTAAACTAGACGGTACTGCTAAAGGTGGTGTCGTTATTGGTGTTTCCGATCAATTTAAAATTCCAGTTAAATATATTGGAGTTGGAGAAGGAATTGAAGACCTTCAAGTATTTAATAAAGTAGAGTTTGTAGATTCACTTTTTAAGTAGATAGAGAATTCAGAGAAAGCTAAGAAGGTAGAGAATTTATAGAAGATAAACTTCGGTTTATGAATATTGCACAAGTATCTTTAGAGGAATGTCGTTATTACATCATTCTAGCTAAAGATTTAAATACACAACAAACGAGGATAGTCAAGATTTGAGGAGTAAAATTAATGAGGTTAGTAAGATACTTTCCTCTTATGTGTAAGTAATGAAACTATATCATTCTTAACATTCTGTCTCCAATCTCCTGACTCCTGAATACTCAATAGTATGCGCACAAAATCACACAAGAAGAATAAAATCAACGTAGTAACCCTAGGTTGTTCAAAAAATATTTACGATTCTGAAGTCCTTATGGGACAACTTAAAGCCAACGAAATTGACGTTGAGCATGAGTCAGAATCTGAGGATAATAATATTGTTGTTATCAACACTTGCGGTTTTATAGACAATGCTAAGGAGGAGTCTGTAAATACAATTTTAGATTATGTACAGAAAAAACAAGAAGGATCTATTGAGAAAGTTTTTGTTACCGGTTGTTTGTCTGAGCGTTATAAGCCAGATTTGGAAAAGGAAATCCCTGATGTAGATCAGTATTTTGGTACTACAGACCTCCCTAAATTATTAAAAGCTTTAGGTGCCGATTATAAACACGAGCTTATTGGTGAGCGTTTAACTACGACTCCAAAACACTATGCTTATCTTAAAATTGCAGAAGGTTGCGATAGACCTTGTTCTTTTTGTGCCATTCCTTTAATGCGTGGTAAACACGTTTCTAAAAGTATTGAAGACCTAGTTATAGAGTCTGAGAAATTGGCGAAAAACGGAGTTAAAGAGTTGATTTTAATTGCGCAAGATTTAACTTATTACGGATTAGATATTTACAAAAAACGTCGTTTAGCTGATTTGCTTTTAGCACTAAAAGATGTAGTAGGTATCGAATGGATTCGTTTACACTATGCATTTCCTACAGGATTCCCTCAGGATGTATTAGATGTAATTAGAGACGAAGAGAAGGTTTGTAATTATATTGATATTCCTTTGCAACATATTTCAGACCCTATCTTAAAGGCGATGAAACGTGGTACTACTTTCGCAAAAACAAATGCTTTATTAAATGATTTTAGAACGAAAGTACCCAATATGGCTATTCGTACTTCTTTAATTGTTGGTTTCCCTGGAGAGACGGAAGCAGATTTTGAAATACTTAAAAACTGGGTAAGAGATATTAAATTTGATAGATTAGGTGTGTTTACCTATTCTCATGAAGAAAATACTACTGCGCATGTATTAGAAGATGATGTCCCTGTAGAAGTGAAAAAAGCAAGAGCAGAAGAAATTATGGCTATTCAGCAGGAAGTTTCTATGAACTTGAATAGTGCTAAAGTCGGAAAAGAATTTAAAGTTCTCGTAGATCGTAAGGAAGGAAACTTCTTTATAGGACGTACAGAATTTGATTCTCCCGATGTAGATAACGAAGTATTAATTGATGCAACTAAGCACTTTGTTCGCCAAGGAGATTTTGTTCAAGTAATAGTTAGCGAAGCGAGCGATTACGATTTATACGCCGAACCTATTGCATGAGATTAATTGAAATTCCATATCACCAAACGAAATCATTTTCGAGATTATTACTCGATTATATTTCTGGTGATAAAAGTTTAGCACCTTTTTATAATAGGTTTCCTACACTTGGTAATTTCAAACAACAAATACTAGAGAAACAAAAACAACCACTAAACCGAAAGGTTTTAGTGGCTGCTTTGAATCAACAATATTCTGGCATAGAAACTACTCAGCTTGTAAAAGAAAATATAGAATCTTTAACATCCGAGAACACCTTTACAGTTGCCACCGGACATCAATTATGCTTGTTTACCGGACCTCTTTATTTTCTCTATAAAATCATAAGTACACTTAATTTAGCTGAGAAATTAAAATCTGAATATCCAGAATATAATTTTGTTCCTATTTATTGGATGGCTACCGAAGATCACGATTTTGAGGAAATTAACCATGTACATTTGTTTGGTAAAACCCTCACCTGGGAACAAGATCAAAAAGGTGGAGTAGGTGCTGTATCTACCCAAACTTTAGAGCCTCTTTTTGAGGACTTGAAATCAATTTTAGGAGATTCTGAAAATGCTTCCGAAATCTATAGTTTATTCTCAGAAGCTTATCTGGGAAATTCTGATTTAGCTAGTGCTACTCGATCTTTAGTTAATTCGCTTTTTTCTAAATATGGCTTAGTTATTTTAGATGCGGATACAAAAACTTTAAAACGGGAAGCTATATCTCTTATTAAAAAGGATGTTTTAATTCAATCTAATTATTCTTTGATTGAACAAACGAATTCTGAGCTTTCTAAAACTCAGGCTTTTGTTCGTCCAATAAACTTTTTCTACCAACTAAAAGGGAGTAGAAATAGAATAGAATTCGCAGATCAGGAGTATACAATTCTCAATTCTGATTTAAAATTTTCTAAATCTGAATTAGAATTAGAAATAGAAAATCATCCAGAACGTTTCAGTCCTAATGTACTATTGCGACCACTTTATAAAGAGTTGGTTTTACCAAACCTAGCTATGATAGGTGGTGCTGCTGAGGTGAATTATTGGATGCAATTGAAAACTACTTTCGCAGAAAATAACATTGTATACCCAATATTACTCTTGAGAAATTCTGCAATTATTATAGATCGTAAGAGTTTAGAGAAAATTGAGAAATTAGGTTTTTCTACTACTGATATTTTTAATACGGAGGAAGAATTACACAAGACTTTTGTAAGTAGAAATATTGAATCTGAAATTACTGTATCCTCTGAACTTAAACAATTAGAGACTTTATTCGATTCATTACTTTCTAAAACTTCTGAAAAGGGATTGCAATCTTCTATACTGGCAGAAAAGAAAAAACAGCTTAATGTATTAAATAAAATTGAGCAAAAGCTAAATAAGGCAGAAAAACAAAAGTATTCCATTTCATTAAATCAAATAACTCAAGTTAAGCGTAAATTATTCCCTGTTACTTGTCTTCAGGAACGTTACGATAATATCATTCCTTTTTATTTAGTGTATGGGAATTCTTTTATTGAGAACTTAAAAGAAAACCTAAAACCTCTTAATCAACAGTTTTCTATTCTCATTCAAGACTAATTGTATCTTTAGTGTCTAAATTAACCTATTGTTTGATTATGAAAAAGTACCTACTTGCCTTTCTATTGATTTTTAGTTTTACCTCGGTTTCTCAATCCTTTAATTTTTCTGAGATAGAATATATTAACCCAAACGAATCTACCAGCAAAAGACCTCGTATTTGTCTTGTAGATGATGGGCCTTTGGTGATGTTTACCAAAACGACTTCTGGTAAGCAAATTTTTGTAAATAAGATGGTTAACGGAGCTTGGTTAGGAGAACAACTAGTAAGTTCAGATGAGATAAATTTTCAGGCTGGAACCACACTAGGTCCTTCTATAGCCTCTATTGGTAATGTTGTTTACATTGCATATATCCTCGAATCTACACCAAAGCAAATTGCGTTTCATAAATCTATAGACGGTGGTTTAACATTTTCTGAAAGTACTACTGCTTATGATTTAGGTGTTGAATTGGCCGAGGGTATAGATGTAGTTGTTTTACCCGATGGCAATCCAGTAATTGCCTTTATTCATTATGGACCTAACTGGGAAAATGCCGATCAGGTTGTAATTCGTTCTTACGATGGTGGTACTTCTTTTACAGATTTAATATCTATAGATGACTCACCATGTGAGTGCTGTACGCCTAGTTTAGTTACTGGTGATTCTACTTATGGGGTGTCTTATCGCGATAATGATGAAAATATTCGAACATTTAAAGTGCGTACAAGTCTTAATGAAGAAGCTAATTTCTCTAGTTCTGTTGAAACTGATCTTACTGAATGGGAAGTAAATTCTTGCCCAGTATCTTCTTCTGATGGGTTTTTAGTTGGCGACACTCTTTACAGTGCCTGGATGAGTAAACCTAATGCAATTACTCAAGTTTATATGAGTAAAGCTGACGTTCAGAATGACGAAGTATTTGAGTTCTCAGAAATTGATTATCAAGAAGGATATAGTACTCAAAATCACCCTAGAATGGATGGTAATTCTACTGTTCAAATGATTGTTTGGGAAGAATTTAGGGAGTCTAGAAAGGATCTATTTGGTGTTATTATTCAAAATGGAGAATATGAACCTTCTTTTTCATTCACTCAAGGTGATTCTATTGAACATAGAGAAAGTGTAGATCTAATTTATGAAGAAGGTTCGAATACCTTTCACCTGGTTTATCGTAATAGAGGTGAAAATGCGGTGGTTTATAGAACTATTTCTCCAAATAATTTAAGTGTAAATAGTCCGCATAATCAATTAGTAATCTATCCCAACCCTGCAACTAAGGAAATCCGTATCAAACATTCATTTAATGGAGACGTAGTTTATAATATATATAATACTGTTGGATCGCTTTTAGTATCTGATAAATATGAGGGTTCAATTTCATTAGATAATTTGCAAGCAGGGGTCTATTTTATTGAGTTATTTGATCAGATACCAACGCACAAATCAAGGTTTATAAAACTTTAACTTGTTTGTTGCTATTAAGAAATGAAAAAAATATATTTCCTACTCGTAATTTTACTTTTATCGTTTTCGTCAATTATCGCTCAAACATCTAATGTTGAGTATATTGAGGTAATCGGCTCTTCTGTAAGTACTGTAAAGGAAGTTGGCGAACTAGTTGACCCTTATGTATATCAATCAGCAATAGATTTATCTGATTTAGAAGTTTCATTAAAGAAACAAGCTTTTATAAATCTAATGCTTCCCTCTATACTCATATCAAAATACAAACTAGAGCTCACAAGAAATTCTGTTTTAGCAATTGTTAATTCTGAGTTTGCCCCATCACTTGAAGATGAGGTGTTTCTAGTTAAATTGAAAAAATCGTATAAATGTAAGTCCAATATTGAATTGTTATCTCGTTTACAAACCCACCCTACTAGTATTGTTATTGCCCAAGCTGCTTTAGAATCAGGTTGGGGTACTTCTAGGTTTTACAAAGAGGCAAATAATATATTTGGAGTTTGGTCGTATTCTAAAAACGAAGCACGTATTAAAGCTTCAGAAACACGTGATGGCACTGCCGTATATGTGAAAAAATATGCGTCTCTACCAGAATCTATCGCTTCGTATTTTAAAACTTTGGCTCGAGGTCCTTATTCTTCGTTTAGGATAGAGAGAGAAAAAATTGAAGACGTTTATCTTTTAACTCCACATTTAAAACTATATTCGGAGCTTAAAGAGGAGTATGTACTACGGTTAGAAAATCTCATTCGATATAATAAGTTAACCCAGTATGACAACTATTTACTTAAGGTAAATTACACTGAAGAATATGTCGAATAAGATTAATAATAAAGGAGAAGTTTTAGCTTGGTCTATGTATGATTTTGCAAACCAGCCTTTTACGAATTTAGTGGTCACCTTTATTTATGGGACATTCTTCACCACCGTTATAGCGAGTAACGAAATTGTAGGAACTCAACAGTGGTCACATGCCATTTCTATAACTGCAATAATTGTAGCTCTGTTATCTCCTCTAATGGGTGCTCTCGCAGATAAGGGGGGGTATCGTAAAATGTTTATGCTCATTTTTACTTGGATTACTATAATTGCAACTACTGTATTGTATTTTGTTTTACCTGGAGAAATTCTAAAAGCATTGTTTTGGTTTGTAATTGCTAATATTGGATTCGAGATGGGTTCTGTATTTTGCAATGCTTATTTACCAGATATTTCACATTCTAAAAATATTGGTAGAGTCTCTGGTTATGGATGGTCTTTGGGCTATTTTGGTGGATTAGTTGCACTCGCATTGGCTATGTTTTTTTTGGTCCAAACAGATACCCCAATATTTGGATTTGGTAAAGGCGAAGCAGGAGCTTACGAGAATATTAGAGCAACTAATTTGCTAGTTGCTATCTGGTTTGCTGTATTTAGTATTCCTACTTTCTTGTTTGTTAAAGATCATAAACCAGATACAAAGGCGTTTTTGAAAAATGCTAAACATACCGTAAAAGACTTTAGGACTACTGCTACAGAATTAAAACAGTATCCACAAATTATACGTTTCCTTGTAGCTCGCTTGGTTTACAACGATGGATTAGTTACCATTTTTGCTTTCGGTGGTATTTACGCTGCTGGGACCTTAAATTTCACCTTCGATGAAATTATGATGTTAGGGATCGTTCTTAATATTACCGCAGGACTTGGAGCTTTCTTAATGGGCTATTTAGATGATAAAGTAGGAGGTAGGATGACATTAAAACTCACTCTTATTGGATTGATGGTTGCGATGTTATTGGCTGTATTTGCACCAGAAATGAGACCTTTTTTACAATATACTTTAGGGGGCTCTGTAGTCCCAGTATGGTTAAATTCTAAGAATATATTTTGGATTGCTGCAGTATTAATTGGTGCTTTTTCAGGGCCAAATCAAGCTGCGAGTCGTTCTTTAATGGGACGTTTTACACCTGAGTCTAAAAAGAATGAATTCTTTGGTTTCTTTGCTTTTTCTGGTAAAGCTACTGCTTTTGCAGGTCCTTTTTTGTTAGGTACTCTTACCGTAGCATTCGATAGTCAAAGAGTAGGTATCTCAGTGATCTTCTTTTTCTTCCTCTTAGGTTTTATCCTTTTAAATCGTGTAGACGAAAAGAAAGGAATGGAACAAGGTGCTCTTACTAATCAATAACTTGTTTTGTATTAGGTCCGAAATGGCTTTCACTCATTTTTTTTCAGAGTTTAAACTAGCTGCTAAGCCTAATTTTATCCCCCCATTTTCTTTAAATAAATCTTTAAATTCTTGGCCTATTTCAATCGTAGTTTCTAAAAAATCTGCAACAAATGCTGAAGAGAATAAAAGTATATTTTTCTTAACAGATTTTGCAGGTTCAATAACGGTTTTGTCTGTATTTGGTTTTAACCATTTATCGTTTAACCTAGACTGAAACGTTATAGAGTATTGTTCTTTTGTTAGACTCAGTTCGTCTACTAACAATCGAGAGGTCCTAAAACAGCTAGCTGTTTTAGGACAGTTTGTTCGATGCATTTATTTCAGTTCTACATTTATGAGTATCACAATTACCTCTGTTACTATGAATTTCATCTAGAGTTCGTGTTGGTAAAATATGAAAGCTTAAGACTATATGGTCGTAAGTAGGTAAATCAAATTCATTTGCTCTGGCTATAATTGAATCAATATAGCCTTCTTCTTGATGAAATTCGGAGATGTAAGTAAGTTTAGGAATAGCCCACCTTTTTTTGATGTACTTCATTACTTCTTGAATTTCCCTACCACCAGTAGATGAAGTATATTGAGGGTATAAAGGTAAAATGATTATTTCCTCATATTCTGCTTTTTTCATCTCTTATAAAACCTTTTTTATAGAAGGTTTTTGGTACCGCATAGCTAGATTAACAGAATACGAATCAGGTAGTGCTTGCTTTAAGTCCGCTTGTCGTCTTTTACTGTGGAAATCTAATGGTGATCTCTCTGCAGTCCATAGTTTTTTATACTCTTTAGCAGAACTGAACATTCTAAAAGGCACGATTAAAAAGTTTACTAGAATTTTTCTCAAAAGCCAATGGGTGTGAATTACTCTTTCATCATTTAAAAATTCAAATAAAAAAAACCTATATTTTTAAACGTGGGACTTTTTGGAGTACCCAAGTTAATCAATAAAACACCTTTCTTTTTCATAAAAATAAATATGAAGCAAATCTAAGTGTTTTGATAAATATAAAATTGCCTAAAAGGTGTATTTGGTAAGATATTTGTAATTTATCTCAAGTCTATATAATCGAATCTTTGTCAGATTCGATTAGGCTTGTTATATTTACGCTTTATTTTTAAAACCCCATCTTATGAAGAAGCTATTATTTAGTTTGTTTTTTGTTCTTATCTCTAACGTTCAGGCTAGTTTCGCTCAATGTGATTTAGATTTCACCTTTGTGAATACAGGTTCTAACATGACGGTTTTTTTTACTCCTCCTACTGCTGCTGCATTAGCATCCGAATTAGGTGAGGGTACTATAGGAGCTTTCTTCTTAAATGATTCTGACACTTATCTTTGTACAGGTTCTGTTGGCTTTACTGGTGCTCCATCTGCTTTAGCTGTAATGGGTGATGATCCTACTACAAATGAACAAGATGGTTTTAATGCCAATCAAGAAATGCTATGGTTTTATGAAACGACTTCTGGTAGTTTTTATTCTCTTGTTTTAACTTCTGGTGATCCATTTACTACAAACGGAGTTATAAATATTACAGATTACGTTGCCACAATTGTTGATTGTAGTTCTGCTGAAGTTTCTGGATGTACAGACTTAACCGCTTGTAACTATAATAACCTTGCGACTATAGATGATGTTACTTGTACTTATGCAGACACTAATTTAGATTGTACTGGAGATTGCTTAAATGATTCTGATTCAGATGATATTTGTGATGAAAATGAAATTGTAGGTTGTCAAGATCTTACAGCCGATAATTACGATGTAAATGCTACTGATTCTGGAGACTGTTTATATAGTGGTTGCTCTGACTACACAGCTTGTAATTATAACGAAAATGCAAATGCTGACGATGGAACTTGTGTGTATACCGATGGTGTTTGTGAAAGCTGTGAGGATGGGTTTGTAATAGACAACGATGTCGATACCGATGGGATATGTAATGCAGACGAAGTTGAGGAATGTACTGATGCTAATGCATGTAATTATAATGATGATGATACGAGCATTTCAGATAATACACTGTGTATTTATGCCGAAGGTTGTGATTATTGCTCCGGTGATACAGATGGAACTGGTACTTTAGTAAATAACGACGCGGATAGTGATGGAGTATGTAATGATTTAGAAATTGTCGGTTGTACTCAAGAGAATGCATGTAATTACGATAGTAGTGCTACTGATGAAGATGGTAACTGTGAATTTTCTGCGTTGTATTATAATTGTTTAGGTGTTTGCTCAAATGATGAGGATAATGACGGTATATGTGACGAAAACGAGGTTTCTGGTTGTACAGACGATTCAGCAATTAACTTTAATGACCTAGCTACTGATGAAGACGGTTCTTGCGAATACGAAACTACAGAATGTGTTTTACCCAATAGTTATGTGTTGAACACTGGGGCGAATATGACTCTGATGTTAACTCCAACATTTATTTCTTCTCTTAATGTTCAAAATGTTGATGCTTATATAGTAGCACTTACAGATGATGGACTAGTAATAGGTTCTGATTTGGTTCATGCTAATGAATTAGAAAATGGTCAAGTTGCCATGCCACTTTGGGCAGATGATGCAACAACTTCCTCAGTTGTTGACGGTGCTATAGATGGCGAAAATGTTACTTTACAACTAGTAGATGGAGCCAGTTTGTATACAATGACTTTAGCTGTTCCTATTTCTTATTCTGCTAATGCTATTTCTGTTCTGTTACAGCCTGTTACTCCTAGCTTCTCATGCATTGGAGATGTAGCATCAATTAGTGGTTGTACTGATCTTACAGCTTGTAATTATAATATTATTGCTACAGCAGATGATGGTTCTTGTATTTTTGAAGAAATTGGATATGATTGTACTGGTGTTTGTATTGACGATGTAGATAATGATGCTATTTGTGATGGATTTGAAATCCCTGGTTGTACCGATGCAACGGCTTTAAATTATAACGAATTAGCTACTGATAATAATGATTCTTGCGAATACCCATTACCAGTAGAAGGATGTACCGATTCAGAAGCAAATAACTATAATGAACTTGCTAATATCGAAGACGATTCTTGTTTGTATGGTTCAGGCGGATGTACTTATATGGAAGCAACTAACTATGATCTAGAGGCTACTTTTGAAGTCAATTCTTGTATTTTTGACACACCATTTATTTATATTACTAATACTATAGACGGAGATATTTTAACAAATAGTCTTGTTTCCTTTAATTTCGAGGTCGTAAATATGTCGATTTCAACTTTGTCTTCCGATGCACATATAAATTACTCAGTTGATGGTGGTGCCTATGGTACCTTATTCGACCAATCGGGACTCATAACTCAAGATTTCTCGTATGGTGAACATAATATACAATTTATCATATTCGATAATGTTTCTGGAAATAATCAAGCTTGGTCACCAGCAATAGAAACTACGATTAATTTTACAGTTGGGGTAGAAGGTTGTATGAATGAATTAGCAGGTAATTATAATCCCAATGCTGTAATAGATGATAATTCATGTGTTCCGGGAGCAGATGTAGAATTTTTTAGCGAAAACACGGGTAGTAATCATACTCTAATGGTCTTATTATCCGAATTTGGATCAATAGATGTAAATGGGTTTACTTCTCAAGAGGGTGACTTATTAGGGGTGTTTTATGAGTATAACAATTCTTATTATGGCGCAGGTTATGCTACTTTAGGTACTGGAAATATTCAAGTTGCTGCCTGGGGAGATGACCTTACCACCGAAGAGCAAAATGGATTCATTGAAGGTCAGTCTATTATTTGGGCAATACAGTTTGCTCAAACAGGAAATACTGTTTTCCTCGAAGCTATTTATGGTAGTGGACTAGACTCTTATAGTACTAATGGATTATCTACTATTATAGGATTTGAAGTAATGGAATTCGAAAATATTTCTGGTTGTATTGACTCCGATTACGTAGAGTACAATCCTTTTGCGCAAATTGATGATGATTCGTGTCTGACACTTAAAATTTACGGATGTACAGAAGATAATTTTTTAGAGTATTGGGTATATAATGAAGACTTACTTTCTATAGAGCTTCCAGAAGTTTTAGCCAACACAAACGACGGTTCTTGTTTTACCGGTATTGTAGATGGATGTACCAATACAGATTATTTAGAATATTGTCTTAGTTGCAATGTAAGTGATAATTCTATTTGTGAAAATTTGGTAATCTTTGGTTGTACAAATCCTTTAGCTCTTAACTTCGATGAATTAGCAAATACTGATAATGGTACTTGTGAATTTGATGTATGTATAGAGTTTGAACTAGGAAATTTTGAAATTATCCAGTCTAATAATTTCAATCTACCTGTTTTATCTTACGAGATAACGAACCTAAGTAATGAGCAAATTATATTACCTACCTTCATTTTGACTTTAGATTCTACTGATTCTTTTATCCAGTTGTCTACTACGTCATTTACTATCGACTCTCAAATTAACCCAAATACTACTATTTATGTAGAAACAGTGATCTTAACTGATCTAGCAATTTTACCTTCTTTGATAGCATTAACTGGTTTTGTAAATATGCAAGGTCAATCTTTCGATAGCGGTAATGTAAATTGTGATTTTGCATTCAATGAAGTTTATATATTAACTGATCACATTGGTTGTACACTAGTAAATTCATACAATTTCAATCCTTCTGCAAGTATTAATGATGGCTCTTGTGTTGAGTTAATTCAAGCATCTGTTTCAGTATTTAATCCTAATTGTAGTGACCAATTTGGTTATTTATCGATGTTTATAACAGGTGGAATTCCACCATATTCAACCCCAACTACCTATACGCAGCATTATCAATTTGGCCCTCCAGTAGATAATACCCCTGTTGTTATTGATGATAACCAAACAATTACAATGTATGGTTTAGATGAAGGCGATTATAGCATCGAAGTACAAGATAGTGTTGGGAATATTGAGTTTTACGAATTCTCTGTTCTTATGCCTGAGGAGGTAATAGTACAAGCGAATATTACAAACTCATTACTTCTTACTTCTAATATAGTTCAAGGAAACGGTGGAGTTTATCAATGGTTGTACGAAGGAGAAATTATTCCTGGTGCAAATAGTTCTGTTCACTATGCCGATGAAGTTGGTGAGTACCAAGTGTATATTGAAAGTACAAATGGATGTGGAGCTTATTCGAATATCGTTTACTTAAATACTGTGGGTATTAGAGATTTAGAATCTTCTAGCTTTAATATATATCCTAATCCAGCCAACAACTTTTTAAGTATCCAGTTATCTCAGCTATTGGATATCGCTTCTTTAACAATTACAGATATATTGGGGCAAGAATTAATTCTTCAAGATTTAGATACTCGGAATGTATCAAAAGAATTTAAAATTGATCTCTTTTCCATACCTAAAGGAATCTACTTTGTAGTTGTAGAAAGAGGAACTAAACAAATTGTGAAAAAGTTTGTAAAGAACTAACACAATTATACTGCAAAAAAAAGGTGGACTTTATAAGTCCACTACTTTTTTATTGAGCCATTTCATGTTTTAAGTAATCTACAGTATAACTATTCGTTGCAGTAATTACTTCTTCAGGTTTTCCTTCACAGAGTATAGTACCTCCTCCACGTCCACCTTCAGGACCTAAGTCGATAATATGGTCAGATAGTTTAATAACATCCATATTGTGCTCTATAACGAGTACTGTATTTCCTTTGTCTACTAAGCTATTTAAGACTTCCATCAAAACTCTAATATCTTCAAAATGTAAGCCCGTAGTAGGTTCATCCAATATAAATAAGGTGTTACCTGTATCTCTTTTACTTAATTCAGTAGCTAGTTTTACTCGTTGTGCTTCTCCACCAGAGAGAGTTGTAGATTGTTGACCTAAAGTAATGTAACCTAAACCTACATCTTGTAGTGTTTTTACTTTTTTGTAAATTTTAGGTATCGCTTTAAAGAACTCTACGGAATGGTTTATTGTCATGTCCAAAATATCGGAGATAGACTTTCCTTTAAAACGAATCTCAAGTGTTTCTCTGTTAAAGCGTCTTCCATTACACGATTCACAATGAATATGTACATCTGGTAGGAAATTCATTTCAATAATCCTTAAGCCTCCACCTTCACAAACTTCACAGCGTCCACCTTTTACATTAAAAGAAAAACGGCCGGGTTTATATGCACGGATTTTAGCTTCTGGTACTTCAGAAAAAATCTTCCTAATTTCTCCTAGCACACCAGTATAAGTAGCTGGATTAGATCTTGGAGTCCTACCGATAGGAGACTGATCAATATCAATTACTTTATCTAGATGCTCTAGGCCAGAAATACTTTTATAGGGCATTGGTTTCTTTAATGCTCTAAAGAAATAGGTATTTAAAATTGGGTATAGAGTCTCGTTAACCAAGGTTGATTTTCCGGAGCCAGAAACTCCAGTAATACTAATTAGTTTCCCTAAGGGGATTATAAGATCTACATTTTTAAGATTATTTCCTGTAGCCCCTAATAAGTGAATCTCCTTACCATTTCCTGGTCTTCTAACTTTGGGTATATGTAATTCCTTTTCTCCGTTTAGGTATTGCGTAGTAAGTGTATGGAATTTCATTATTTCTTCTGGCGTACCTTCACAAACAATTTCACCTCCGTATTTGCCAGCACCTGGGCCCATATCTAAAACATAATCGGCAGATTCGATCATCTCCTTATCGTGTTCTACCACAACTACAGAGTTCCCTAGGTCTCTTAAACCTCGAAGCGATTTAATCAAGCGTGTATTATCCCTTTGATGTAATCCTATACTTGGTTCATCTAGTATATAAAGTACTCCAACCAATTGCGACCCTATTTGTGTAGCCAAACGAATTCGTTGAGCTTCACCACCAGATAGCGATTTGGAGCTTCTATCTAAGTTTAAGTAATCTAAACCTACATCGAGCAAGAATTTTAAACGGGTTTTAAGTTCTTTAATTATCTCTAATCCTATTGCTTTCTGTCGCTTATCTAACTTGTCTTCAATAGTATCGAATAGAGTGTAGAGTTCAGAAATATCCATTTTGGCTAATTCCGAAATGGTTAGCCCTTGAAATTTAAAATGAAGTGATTCTTTATGTAATCTATGTCCTTTACATTGTGAGCAGTTTAAGGCAATCATATAGGCTTTAGCCCATCGTTTTAAACTTGCCGAATCTGCATTGTGGTATTGATCACTAATGAAGTTAGAAATCCCTTCGAAGCTTAAGTAATAGTCTTGGGTAATTCCCATAGTCCTATTAGTAACCTTAAAAGACTCTTCTGCACCTTCTAAAATAACTTCTATAGCTTTCTGAGGAATCTCACTAATAGGGTCTTTTAAGTCAAACTTATAGCGTTTTGCGATTAAGTCTAACTGCTTATCAATCCAAGGACTTTTTCTCTCTGTTATAGGCGCTAATCCACCACGATCTATTGAGAGTGTTTTATCTGGAAATATTTTAGCCTCATCAATTTTCATTTCTATTCCTAAACCATTACAGGCTTTACAGGCTCCTTTTGGGGAGTTAAAAGAAAACGAATTTGGTTCTGGATCATCGTATGCTAGACCACTGGTAGGACACATAAGATGTTTACTAAAGTAGCGCAACTCTTCTTGTTCCGGAGCATAAACTTGCATTATACCCTTCCCAAATTTTAATGCAGTTTCTAGTGAATCCTTTAATCTTTTCTCAATATCTCCCGTAACTTGAATACGATCTATAACAATTTCTATATCGTGACTTTTATATCGATCTAATTGTAAACCAGGCATAATGTTCTGTATAGTACCATCTATACGGATTTTAATAAAACCTTGCTTTAGTATCTGCTCAAACAAATCTCTATAGTGACCTTTTCTAGATTTCACTACTGGAGCGAGCAACAATATTTTTTGTTCACCGTACGACTCAGTAATCAAATCTTTGATCTGATCTATCGTATAGCTAATCATTTTTTCTCCTGTATTGTAGGAGTATGCATCTGCTACACGTGCATACAATAATCGTAAGAAATCATAAATCTCTGTAATTGTTCCTACTGTAGAACGAGGGTTTTTACTGGTTGTTTTCTGTTCAATAGAAATTACCGGACTTAATCCATCAATCTTATCTACATCTGGCCGTTCTAAGCCTCCTAAAAACTGTCGTGCATAAGCAGAAAAAGTCTCTATATATCTTCTTTGTCCTTCGGCATAAATAGTGTCGAAAGCTAGAGATGATTTCCCAGAACCACTTAGCCCTGTAATGACTACTAGTTTATCACGTGGTATTTTAACATCAATATTCTTTAAGTTATGCACCTTGGCACCTTGAACATCTATATACTCTTGCGGCTTCGCCATTTATTAATTTCTTTCTTTAATGAGTTGGAGCTCTTGACCTTTTTTTGCTTTGATATCTAAAACGTCAATATTTTGCAAAATTAATTCTTCCAAGTCAATTTCATTCATTTCTGCAACTTTTTTAACTGCTGTAGTCTTATTTATCTCTATTTTAATAGTATCTAAATTTAAACTCTCTTTAATTTCCACATTTTCAATTAGTTGAGTTTTGTTTTTTGAAATATAATAACCCTCATCTGGTATGTCAATAAAGTACGCAAAATTAGCTGTGTTTTTTAGTTCCGCTTGTCGTAACCAAGGGTTGTATTCTTTTAATATTTTATAATTTATATTTAGGTCCAAGGCATAATCTGCAAAGTTACTTACACTGGAGTCTAGGAGTATATGATGTAAAGGAGGTAAGTTATAGAGTTCTTTTTCTCTAATATGAAAACCATATGTTTTTTGGTTTTTTAGAATTTCCTTTATCGCAGCAATTCTAAAGATATACCTTGAGGTTTCCTCGTTAAGTAGCAAGTCATAATAATTACTTGCATTTTGTCTTTTCATTTGCTTTGCTAAACCTGTTTTTCCCATATTGTAGGATGCAGCAGCTAAAGTCCATGAGCCAAATTTTACGTAGGCTTCGTTTAAATAGTTACATGCTGCTAAGGTCGATTTAGCTAGATGATAACGTTCGTCAATCTGCTTGTCTATCAACAAACCATTCTCTCTTCCAGTCGCGTTCATAATTTGCCAAAAACCTGTAGCTCCAGAAGGAGAAACGATGTTTGCTAACCCACTTTCGGCAATTGCTAGGTATTTAAAATCGTCGGGTATACCTTCTCCTTTTAGTATCGGTTCTATTACAGGAAAATATTTATGCGCTTTTTTTACAAATAAAACTGTTTGCGATTGCCAATATGTATTCACTAATAGCTCTCTATCGAAACGTTCTTTTATGTCTTCCTGCTCCAAAGGCATCTTTTCGCCAGCAAATCCAATTAGATTTGGCTGATTTGGAGAAAATATGGCGTAGTTTTCATTAAATTTAGTTTGATGATTGTCGTCTTCAGCACTTGTGAAAAAGGAAAAAACAAAACCAACAGAAGCTAAAATAAAGAAGAGTGAAATTATTTTTTTCATTAAAACGGATTTTTTAGTGCTGTAAATATTTTTCCTTCTTGATCTTTATCTGAAATAATTGGATTTTCTACCTCCCAGTCTATTCCTAAGGATAAATCATTCCAGAGTAAACAATCTTCTGTTTGCGGATTGTAAAGTGCATCACATTTGTATTGAAAAACAGTATCGTTCTCTAATGCGACAAATCCATGAGCAAAACCTGCTGGTACCCATAGCATATTGGCTTTCTCGTCTGATAATTCTATTTTATAATGTTTCTTAAAGGTTTTAGAATCTTTTCGTAAATCGACCACAACATCTAATGCTCTCCCTCTAGTAACACGTACCAGTTTTCCTTGTACATGTGGTGGATATTGAAAATGCAAGCCTCTAAGTACATTTTTATTTGAAACAGATTGATTGTCTTGAACAAAAGTAATTGGCAATCCTAATTGTTTAAATGTTGTTGCATTCCAACTTTCTTGAAAAGCTCCTCTATCGTCTTTAAATATTTTGGGTTGAAGTATTAATAGTCCTTCAAAGCCAGTTTTTTGTACTTGCATAGTTGTAGAATGTAAACGCTAAAGTAAGAATTAAGACTTTGTTTATATCCCATTATCCTACAGTTTTTCAACAATTTCGTACTACTTATTAATATATAGCAGGCATCTAAACTTGATAATAGTACTCTCAGAAGATTATTCTTAAACCAAAAGTTCTTCTACTATTTTAAACCAAAAACCCCCTGCTAAAATAAGCAGAGGGTTTGTTAAAATGTAATTTAAGTGTACTTAGTTATTTAGAATCAATGGCATTCCATCTGCTCCAGAACCAATTATAACCACTTTAGAGTTGTTAGACTTAGAAAGCTCAATAGTAGCTTCAATACCTCTCATTTTAAGAAGATTTGGAGTTAGTGAGCTCGTAATGATTTTGTTTGCTATAGCTTCACCTTCTGCTGCTATACGCTTACGCTCTGCTTCACTTCCTTCTTTGTCTAATCTGTAACGGTAAGCTGCAGCTTCTTGTTCTTGCTTTAGTTTATCGTCAATTGCTTGTCTAATTTTTTCTGGTAAACGAATAGAACGAATCAGTAAAGCTTTCATGATTACGTTATTTCCTGCCAAAATAGATTTAGTTTCTTCAATAATTGTTGTTTCCACTTCATTACGTTTTGTAGAGTAAATCTCTTCTGCTTCGTAACGACCCATCACTTTTCTAACTGAAGAACGTACTTCAGGAATCACTAATCTGTCTACATAAGAACGACCAAATTCTTCGTGTAAATATCCGATTTTCTCGAAAGTAGGATTGTAACGAACTGTGATGTCAATAGCCATAGAAAGTCCATTCTTATCAAGAATGTCCATGCTTTCTTCTACTTTTTGCTCTTTTACCTCATAGATGTAAATGTTATTCCAGGGTGCAATAAAGTGAAATCCTGGTTTGAAGGTATTGTCTTTGTCTAGACCTGTTGTGAATTTTCTAAAAATAACACCTCTTTCTCCTGGGTTTATGGTAATAGCTATTTGTGAGCCTACTAACATTAAAAAGAAAAATATCGCTCCTGCGACAATTAGTAATGGATTTACTTTTTGATTCATAGTTTTGGTTTTTGTTAATGAGTACCTAGTCGTTTACGTAAAGCCCATTCGAATAATAGACTCAGTAAAAGTACTAAAAAGATTGCTTTTTGTTTAATTAAATCACTTAACTGTTTAATATAATATAGTTCAGGCTCTTTAGAGGTTTTCTCCTTCACCTTTTCTGCATAAATAGAAAACTGTTCTTTTACGATAAATGTACCTTTGGTTACACTACTCATCTTTTGCAGTAAGTCCCAGTTAGCTTCTAGTTTTTGTTGTTCTACGGTTGGTGCCAGTATAGCAAATGTGCCTTTTCTTATTAAATCTTCGTCTTTATAACTGGAGCTTAGTGTAAAGCTGTAGTTACCCTCACTTAAATTATTTAATCTTCTAAAGTAGTTTGTTCCCTTATTGCTTAATGTATAATGGTATTCTTTTCCTTCATCGTCGTAAAGCTGAAGGTTTAATTCGGCCTCTTCTATCAATTGATAATTGTCGTTAAATAACTGTGCGTTAAGTTTAAAAGGATCTCCTTGTATACTTAGCTTAGGGTAGTGCAATCGTAGTTTACGCTTGTCTTTGTTGAGTGTTAAATACTGACTTATTGCTTGTAGTATTTCATTAAAATTATCGTGAGTTTTATTTTTTTGATAATCGTATAGGCGCCATTTCCAAAGTCCCTCTGCTAATAGTACAGCAATGAGTTTGCCTTCTTTTTCTGTAAACACCAACAATTCATTCGAAGTATTAATTCCTCGAATGCTTTGTTTAAATAGCCAATGTGAGTAATCATTTTTAGTGAATTCTCCAAAAGTTGAGAGTAGTGGAGGAGCAGATTGAATAAATGAAATTGCATTTTTACTCAAGTCGAAAGGTGCGAAATTTTCATTTAGTATTGGAAATACTTCCTCACTACTATTATTAGTCTTTATAGTGACTAGATCTTGAATTTCGTTAAATGTAGTCCACTTCGTTCTCTTTCCAGTAATAAACAATAATGAGGTATTCGAATCTTTTATTGTTTTAAGTAGGTTAGCATTTCTTGTGCTATATTGTGGGATTTGGTGAAGTATAATTAAATTATAGGCTTCTATATCTTCTTTGTATTCGTGAAATAGTGAAGTTTTTACTTTGTAGTTTTTCCCAACTTCTAAACTAGATTTTAATGCGGCAATATCGGGATGAGGAGCTGCTGCCAAAATTAAAATGTTCTGGGTGTTGTTCAATACTTCTAATGCTATTTTGAAACTATTATTTTGGGTGTTTTTTTCACTTTCAAAAGTACTAATGTTAATTTGGTAATATTGTATACCTTCTTCATCGGCCTCAATAAGTACTTGTTTTTTTAAGGGTTGATTTGCCTGTAAATTAACCCATTCTTCGTGTACAACTTTTCCTTTATTGATTATTTGTACACGCTTCTTATTTCTTGTGTTGTAATTACTATGGAGTTCAAACTCTATTGGGAATATGTTTTCTAAATAGGCTATTTCATTATAGTGAACTGACTCAATAGCAATGTCTTTTTGTACTGTACTGTCTCCGAGTGCTAAAGTAAATACGGGTGTATTTAATTGATTTATAGTATAGTTTGGTTCTGTGCCTTTTGTATAAATACCATCGGAAGCCACTATTATTGCGGCTAAGTTTCTATTGTAAAACTGATCTTCAATAGTTTGTAGAGCGTTAGAAATATCTGTGTGTTTTCCAATGTAATTGTCATCTAGTCCATCGTAAAGAGAATCACTAAAATGGTAAGTAAAAACTTCAAAGTCTTTTGAGAGTTCTTGGTTATTCTGCTCTAATAAGTGTACAAATTCTGTTTTATAATAGAGCGAATCCTCATAATTTAAAATGGAGCTCGATGCGTCTTGTAAAACTACAACAATTGGTTTTTCTACCTTTTTTATTGCTTTTATCCATTTCGGATTAAATAAAAATAGGAATATACATGCTAAAGAAATAAATCTAAACCCAATTAAAAACACCCTAGATGAAAAATGACTTTCTTTAAATCTCGGGTCTTTATAATAGATAAATAAAGCAAACAGCAATGATAAAATCATTGCTGTTGCGATAAGGATATATGAATCTTCGAACTGAAGCATTTCTTTTTATTAAGTTAACATACCCCCACAAACGTGAAGTACTTGACCGGTAACATATGCTGACATCTCAGAAGCTAAAAAGGCTGTTACATTGGCTACATCTTCGGGTGTGCCGCCTCTTTTTAGAGGGATTGTATTTCGCCAGTCTGCTATAACTTGTTCACCTAACTTTTCGGTCATTTCGGTTTCTATAAAACCAGGTGCAATTGCATTACATCTAATATTACGAGAACCTAACTCCAAGGCAATAGATTTAGTAAATCCTATTACACCAGCTTTAGAAGCTGCGTAATTAGACTGTCCAGCATTTCCTTTAACTCCCACAACTGATGTCATATTTATAATAGACCCTGAACGTTGTTTTAACATTGTCCTTTGTACGGACTTAGTCATGTTAAAAATAGACTTTAAGTTTACTTCCATAACTCTATCGAAGTCCTCTTCGCTCATACGCATTAACAAATTGTCTTTTGTAATACCAGCATTATTTACCAAAATATCTATCCCACCAAAAGTAGCATTTACATCTTTTACTAAAGCTTCAGCATCACTCATTACAGAGGCATCAGATTTGTATGCTTTTGCTTTTACACCCAGAGTAATGAGTTCTTTTTCTATAGCTAAAGCTTTTACTTCAGACGAGACATAAGTGAAAGCTACATTAGCTCCTTGTTCTGCAAGTTTTAAAGCGACTCCTCTTCCTATTCCACGTGTAGCTCCCGTAATAATAGCAGTTTTTCCTTCAAGTAATTTCATTGCTTATTTTTTTAGTCTTAGTTAGACTGTAATTTATTTTTTTGAAATCATCTTTTTCACGTTATCAACATACTGTTGAGCCGTAAGGTTTTCGTATCCTGTTTGGCCTAGTAAATTCGTTTCTCCATCCATTACTATTACTGTTGGGTAACCTTGGATTCTGAATTTACGTGCCAAATTAATTTGTTCTTGCGGTAAGTTTCTTTTCCCTCTAGGGAAGTCTAATTCTAATAAAATGAGGTTTTCTTTTGCGTAATTTATAAAATTCTCTTTACTTAAAATTTGACGTTCTAGTTTTTTACACCAGCTACACCATTCTTTTCCTGTAAAAAATGCAAAAATAGGTTTCCCCGTTTCTTTAGATAATTCTAGTGCTTGGTTTACATCCGTAAGCCATAGTTTAGTAGGTTCTTCGCTATTTGAAACTAAGCCGCAAGAAATACTGAAAATAGTAAGTAGTAAAAAAAGTATCTTTTTCATAGTTGTGTGTATCTTCTTCATATGGCTAAAATAAGCTTTTGTATGATGTGGACTTAGGTTTTTGATGCTAAATATCATGTTGTTTGTCGTTTATGGAATCCCTATGTTCGTCGAGTTTTAATCGATTATAAAAGCATCTTATTGGATTTCAATTATTTCACAAATTGCAAATAACAATTGTCTATAAAAGTTCAAGAAAAAAACACTAAAGAATTTGATGTTTAAAAATCGTACGCTAGTCCTAATCGTAGTAGTCCCATATAACCAAAGCCTATATCTGCAAAATAACTAAATTCTCCCGCTTGCTCATAGAAATAATTGGACTGTCGGCTTAGTCTTCCTTTTATCCCAAGTAACCTAAGCTCATAGGCATATAGACTTAAGCTATGCTGTGCAATTAATTGAGCGTCTTTCTGGAATTCCGTATTCTCTAAAATTAGTGGATACAATACAAAACTGTTGTACAAATAATAGGGCTTTACATTCTTACCGTATATTTTAGTAAATTCAAGCGCTAAGGACATGATGTTAGAATTGCACTGGTCGAAAGATAAATTAGAGTCCTTATTAGAATAACTAAAGCTCCCGTATATAAATGTAGCTCCAAGTGCTATGTTCTTTTTAAGCCTATGTTTATAGGATAAGTTATAGCTGTTGTAGCTTATTTCCTCTAAGCCTTGCCAATCTACTGGGCTTATGTTCTGTGTTTCAATTTTTTTTATACCAGTGACTCCTAATAAATATTTAATTGGATTTGGAGTTATATCGTCCCAGGAAGCGATCATTCTAAACCCACTTTGAAAGGGGTCTTTTTTGTCGTCTGAATACCAAAATAATGTAGGCTTAAGTGTGAAAGTTCTTGGTACAACAGAATAAGATAGGGAGATACTTTCTGTGTTTTGAGACTGTACGTTTATGTAAAGCCCCAAGAACAATAAGAGTGCTAATTTTTTCATAAAACAAATATATATATATATTCTATTAAATAATGAGGTTTAAAATAAATCATTCACGATAAAATGGTTGCATTTAATTGAGGGTTATTTAATGTATTTCGAGTGGTTATAATTTAGTGATTGACTTATAGATTCGATAGATACATTTTTAGTTAGAGCATATGTTGCAAAGGTATGTCTTGCCATATGCATTGAAAGTTGATTTTGTAACCCTGCAATAAGAGTAATCTTCTTTAAACCTCTATTCATATTTTGATTCGATGTAAATGGAAACAATAGGTTAGTATTTAATAAGATGAGTCATTTGAAATATACTGAAGAACAACTTCATTTACAACCTTTATGTTATACCCATTTCCAGGAACCATATCTCCTATACCATTAAAACTCAACCAAGGTAAATAAGCATTACCTAAATAATCTTTTACAATCGTTATATCCTCTATTATATCCTCCAAGACTAGCTCAATATTGGCATTCGAATTTCTCAGGTACGAAACTTTATTCCAGCCTTGATTCATTATTATTGGGCTGTTTTCAGGTGAAATTATCTCTCCAGATAAGGTTAAATTAGATGAAGAACTTACTTTAATATCATAGCCATATTGGTGATTTATTTCACCTAAGCCATTAAAATTTAACCATGGAATATATGCATACCCTAAATTATCTTTTACAATAATTACATTTTCCACGATTGTACTAAATACCGATTCTATGTTAATATCATTAGGAGTGATGAAAGTGGAGAATATATTCCATCCTTCATTTAAATTAATGAATTGATTTCCAGTGGTAGTTATAGCACTCTCGCAATCAATACTAAGCGGAATCATGTTAGACAAACCGCAAGCACTAAATGAAAAGTTTGAAGCTTTATTTAACGAATGGATGACCCCCAATTGATCAAAGTATGAAATAGTATCTCTTTCATACCAGCTATTAGAAGGCATGTTTGTTACACTTGGGTACATTGTTTCTCCCAATTCATTTACATGGCCTAAACGCATTGCATGGCCTAACTCATGCATTAAAACATATGAGAATTTCGCCAAACCTTCTGCAGGATTTCCAGTACTAAAATCGTATTCAACACTTGAATTTATTACAACATCCATTTCGTTTACAAAATAGAACGTTTCTCCTCCATAAATACAACTAGACCATAATGTATGACAAAAACCTACAGTACTGGGAGCTAACATGTTGTTGTCTGAATCGTATGATATAGTGTTTTGTCCATCGCCCAGACTCCATCCTAAACTTGTAGCTTCTTCGGCTATAAAAATATTAATACCTGTTTTACAAACAAATTCATCTAGGGTACGTTGTACGGCCTCTTTTCTCTCTTGTACTTGATGAAGTAAGGAATTTAAATAAAATTTATGCCCACCCCCAACCTGATTATGAAGATAATTGTGACCATAAACTCCACTAGCATCAGAATCCAAATTATAACCTATATGAAGTGTGTCTGTGGTTTCAATTTCGTTTCCTGAATTAGTAATTATTTTCAATTTGTTTGAAAATGATAGAGGTATTTGTAAAGTAATTTGATCATCATTCCAAACCAAATAATTGAAAGTTTGAGCAATGCTCGAATCATAGTAACCATCTCCTTTATCGAATGTTACAAAGCCAGTACCTTGTTCTTGCCCAAAATTATCACCCGTTATAGTAATATACTCATCAGCATTTCCATTTGCCCAAAGAGTGCTTAAAGATGTAGATGAATGTGTTTTTTTATATGTAGTTGATTTTAGCCTTGATTTAAAAGATTGAGTTCCACACGACGGAAGCCAGTCACCTGAGAAGTCTTTTTTTAAATAAAAAATGCCATATTCATTAGTATTTAAATACAACTCCCCACTATGAAAACTTCCATGATCATTAAAATTACCACCTCGGAGTTTTACAGTGTATAAATCGCCGTGAGTATCTTTAATGATCATTTTAGACATTATTTGATCATTTTCGTAAAATGATGAGGTATGTATAACTATGCCTTCAATAACTATTTCTGAATATTCTACTAAATATTCATCAGTAAGCTCAATTTCATCTGAATGGAAATTACTCAAAGTGTAATATAGTGGAAAGGAGTGGCTATCTACCACGTTATTTGAATGCTCTTGAGCAAAACAAATTAACGGAAGCAACACTAATATTAAAAGTATCTTTTTCATAATCAGAAGAAATTAGAAAACGAACATACAAAAAAGGGGGGTGGGTCTAAAAAACTAAGCTCTTTGTGGGTCTATTAAGCATAATACATCCACAAAAACACAATTATTTTACTTGTCTTTTTTCCCTACTAAATATCCAAGAAAGAAAATAAAACCTACAAATAGGATAATCTTAACGACTCCTGATACACCTTCCCACTCTAGTGCTATTTCCATATTATCTTTTTCATATTGTTATTGAACTAGTACTTAGAAGGAACGGATTGGACGGACCCGATACTTGTTATCCTTATAAGTCGAAGCAACACCAATATTTTGGCTAAAATTCATGTAGAATGCACCATAATTAGATGACTCTGTTGAGGACCAAAATGAAGGATAACTACCAAATTGCCCGATAACTCCAATAGAGTAATACATTAGCTCTAATTCATCAATACTAGGAAGAAACCAATCGGTATAAGCACCAACTTCAAAATCAAAGGCAGCCTGAGCTGCCGTCATGCCTCCGTATATTGTTTCACAACCTTGATATATTATATCTATTGTGTTTTGATAACCCATACCTATTGCTGTTGCATCTGCCCCTACAACCTCTTCATCATAATTATAACACCCCCACTCATATGTTTCTGGCAAGTTATCTAAAGCAGCGACCAATCCGTGCTGGCCTGATTCGTCAAGATAGAATAAGTATCCTCCCTCCATTAAA
>CAJWJW010000004.1 GCA_913041775.1 uncultured Flavobacteriales bacterium | reverse complement strand
CCGGAGATTCTGGCGATGGAATACAATTAACGGGTACTCAATTCACAACAAATACGGCACTTTTCGGAAACGATTTAAGTACATTTCCAGATTTCCCTGCAGAAATAAGAGCTCCTTTGGGAACTATTGCAGGAGTCTCTGGATTTCAAATTCATTTTGGATCAGTAGATATTTTTACCCCTGGCGATCTATGTGATGTGTTAGTAGTAATGAATGCTGCAGCTTTAAAGAAAAACTTATCTCGACTTAAAGAACGAGGTACCATTATTTTGAATACCTCGGGTTTTGATAAAAGAAACCTCCGCCTGGCCGCTATTAAAGAGGGTGAAAACCCATTAATTAATCGCAGCCTTGAAGGGTTTAAAGTTCATGAATTTGATATTACTAAACTTACAAGAGAGAGTTTAAAGGAATCACCCTTAGGAACAAAAGACCGTGACAGATGTAAAAACATGTTTGTTTTAGGTTTTGTATACTGGATGTACAATCGAAAAGTTGACTCTTCTATAGATTTCTTAAAAGCTAAGTTTGCTGCGAAGCCAGAAATTTTAGACGCTAATATTACGGTGCTAAAAGCGGGTTATCATTTTGCCGATACCTGCGAAACTTTTTCTAATAGGTTTGAAGTTAAGCCTACTAAAATGGCTGCTGGATCTTATCGAAACGTTATTGGGAATCAAGCTACAGCACTCGGACTTATTGCTGCTGCACATAAAGCTAAATTGAATTTGTTTTATGCAGGATATCCAATTACACCTGCTTCGGATATATTACATGAACTAGCAAAGCATAAAAACTTTGGTATAAAAACTTTTCAAGCTGAGGATGAAATTGCGGGGATTTGTTCCGCAATTGGAGCTTCTTTTGGAGGTGACCTTGCCGTTACTGCTTCTTCTGGTCCTGGAATAGCACTTAAAGGTGAGGCTTTAGGTCTGGCTATGATGTTAGAAATCCCTTTGGTTGTTGTAAACGTACAAAGAGGTGGGCCTTCTACTGGATTGCCTACAAAAACAGAACAGTCCGATTTGATGCAAGCCGTGTATGGTAGAAATGGTGAAGCACCAATACCTGTAATAGCTGCTACATCACCGTCAGATTGTTTTACGATGGCTTACGAAGCCTGTAGAATTGCTATTGAGCATATGACTCCAGTTTTTTTACTGACTGATGGATATATTGCCAATGGAGCAGAGCCATGGAAATATCCTAAATCTGCTGACTTAAAAGAAATTTCAGTACAATTTGCAAAAGAACGAAACCCAGAAGATCCAGCCTACTTACCCTATAAAAGGAATGCAAAGTTGGTTAGAGAATGGGCTTTACCAGGTACCAAAGGTGTAGAGCATCGATTGGGGGGTCTAGAAAAAGATAAAGAAACTGGAAACGTTTCATACGACCCAGAAAATCATGAATACATGGTTAAAGTTCGTGCTAAAAAAATAGCCGAAATAGTCAATCATATTCCAGAACAAAATTTTGATAGTGGCTCGGAAAAATCTAAATTATTAGTGCTAGGTTGGGGTTCAACTTACGGATCTATTAAAACAGTTGTAAAAGACTTGGCTTCTGAAGGGATTGATGTTGCTCATGCACAGATTAAATATATTCAGCCAATGCCTCGAAATTTAGGGGATTTACTCTCTAAATTTGATAAAATATTGATTCCTGAAATGAATAATGGTCAGCTTATTACACTCATTAGAGATCAATATTTAGTAGATGCAAAACCTTTAAACAAAATTAAAGGAGTGCCTTTTGAGGCTAGAGAAATTAAAGAGGCAATACTTAATATGTTGAAGCAATAGTTATGGCACAAGACATAAAAAAAGAAGTAGTAAAATTAACAGCTAAGGATTTCGTAAGCGATCAAGATATTCGTTGGTGTCCTGGTTGTGGAGATTATTCTATACTGAAACAAGTACAAAGTGTGATGCCAGAATTAGGTATTGCTAAAGAAGATATTGTATTTATTTCGGGAATTGGATGTTCCTCTCGTTTTCCATACTATATGAATACCTTCGGGATGCACTCCATTCATGGTAGAGCTTCGGTAATTGCTAGTGGTTTAAAAGCTGCTAGACCCGATTTAAGTGTTTGGTTGGTAACAGGGGATGGCGACTCTCTTTCTATTGGAGGGAATCATTTAATTCACCTACTAAGACGAAACTTCGACTTAAACATTTTATTGTTTAATAATCAGATTTACGGTCTTACAAAAGGGCAGTATTCTCCAACTTCCGAAGTAGGGAAGAAAACAAAATCTACCCCTTTAGGATCCATAGATCATCCGTTTAACCCTCTAGCTCTTTGTATGGGAGCCGAGTCTACGTTTATTGCTAGAGCCTTGGACAGAGAGCCTAAGCATATGCGTGAAATTCTTTTGAGAGCAGAACAGCATAAAGGAACTTCTCTTGTAGAAATTTATCAAAATTGCAATATATTTAACGACGGTGCTTTTACTGGTTTTACAGACAAGCATGTTAAGAAAGACAACAGCTTATATTTAGTACATGGAAAACCGCTCATTTTTGGTGCTAAAGAAGATCAAGGAATCCTCTTAGATGGTTTTGAACCTAAGATTGTGGATCTAAATTCCGGAGAATATTCTCTAGATGATTTATGGATACACGATGAGAAATGTAGAAATAAAGCAAATATACTTACTCGGTTTTTTGACGACCCTACAAACGAAAATGCACTTCCTCGTCCTTTTGGGATTTTTTACCAAGAAGATAGATATAGATATGAGGAAGCTCTTGCGGAGCAGTTAGAAGTACATAAAACTCAAAAGGGAAAACCAAACTTAGATAAACTTTTAGCTGGAGCTAATTCTTGGGAGGTTGAATAGTTAGCAGAAACTAGGCTTTAGAGAGCTTGGAATTTTACATACTGGAATAGCGTCCATTTTATGCCTGTTAGCCTTATGTAGTCTAGAGAAAATATCGAAAACTTCTTTTTTTCTATCAGTATATGTATTCTCTGTATCCTGAGCATAGGCTTTCATAGCCCATTCTAACTCATTATACGTAGCGCCTAGCTGATCTTCATCGCTTCTGCCATCTGCCCAAAGGCCATCTGTTGGAGCAGCATTTTGAATGGAATTTATAATTCCCATTTCTTTAGCAATTGCAAAAACCTCAGATTTCATTAAATCTGCTATAGGACTTAAGTCTACACCTCCATCTCCGTATTTGGTGAAAAAACCTACGCCAAAATCTTCTACTTTGTTCCCAGTACCTGCAACTAATAAAGACTTTGCACCTGCATAAGTATAAAGAGAAGTCATTCGGAGCCTAGCACGTGCATTGGCCATTGTTAGGTCACTTTGTAGCTCTGCGGGGATTTGCTTAGAGATACAGTCGAAAGTATCGCTAAGGTTTGCTGTGCACACATCAACATTATGGAAAGTAGAAGTAAGCCAGTCTGTATGTTCTTTAGATCGGTCAAATTCTAACTGATGCTGGTGAATAGGCATTAATAAACAGAGTACTTCTTTACCTGTAAGAGCACATAGAGTCGATGTTACAGCAGAATCTATTCCTCCAGAAATTCCAACAACAAATCCTTTTGTGTTCGAATTGTCACTATAGTCCTTCAACCAATTTGCTATGTAAGTAATACTTTCTGCAGTCTTCATATCTTCCTAAAATAATTATGTAAATCTACTAAAAAAGCTTTTTCTACGAATAGTTACGTTTACTTAATACTATATTCATTCATTTCTTATTTTTGCATAATAATTTTACTTCTATGATGCGATTATGCATTTTAACATTTTTAGCGATTCTTTGCTTATTTTCTTGCGAAACTAAGAGTATACCAACGCCTTACTGTTTAGGTTCGATGGTTGAAGTAGGCCATTTTGATCATTCTTTTTTTGCAATGGATAGCACACAATTAGACGAAAGTTTAATGTTGTTACAAAATAATTTCCCAGAATTTTTCAAAGAAGAGCAAAATAAAGCGGATTTAGTAAGCCGTTTTAAGGATCCTCAAATTAGAGAATTGTTTAGTGCTGCAGATTCCGTTTTTCCCGAACCTTTAGAATTAAGTGCTGAGATCAAAGATGCTTTTAAGTATTTTCATTATTATTTCCCTAATCAAGATTCTTTAAAAGTATATACGTGGATTTCTAATTTTGAATCTATAAATCCAGTTACTATTTCAGGGACTACACTTCTTGTTGCTTTAGATCTTTATTTAGGGAAGCAATCGCATTTTTATAAATCTGCTCCAGAATACGTAAAAGCAGGATTTGATAAGCATTACTTAGTGTCTGACCTTGTTCATGCTTACTTTTTGGCTAATATCCAACTCCCTAAAGAAAATACTTTGTTAGCCTATATGGTTTACCATGGTAAAATTCATTATTTATCTTCTTTGCAAATTCCAAACAGCAAACCTTATATAGTAATGAATTATCCCGAGGAAAAGATGCAATGGTGTTTAGAAAATGAGGCCAATATCTGGGCGTATTTTATAGAAAATAAATTATTGTTTTCTAGCCAACACCTCAATAAGCAGCGTTTTATAGAGGCTGCTCCTTTTTCAAAATTCTACACTAATTTTGATGCGAAGTCTCCTGGAAGGGTAGGGCAATGGTTGGGGCTGAATTTGGTGAGTGCTTATATGGAGAACCACCCAGAAGTTAGCTTGAACGAACTTATAGCTGAGCAAAATGCTCAAAAAATATTGCGTAAATCGCATTATAAACCAAAATAGTGAAAATGAAAGAGTCGGAAATTAAAATTAAAATCAGCTTAGACGAAAATAAAGTTCCAGAACAAATTTATTGGACTGCGGAAGATGCTGGAGAAGTAAACCAAAAGTCTGAGGCTATTTTAATCTCGCTCTGGGATGCAGATAAGCAAAATTCTTTACGTATTGATTTGTGGACAAAGGAAATGAAAGTTGATGAGATGAAGACCTTTTTTCACCAAACGCTTACTGCCATGACCGATACTTTTGAGCGTGCTACAGGCGATGAAAAAATGGCAGGAGATATGAGACGTTTTTGTCAGTATTTTGCTGAAGAACTTAAGTTGGTAAAGGATATTAAGAAAAAGTAAAATTCACTTAAACAAAAAAATGCCCTTGGATTTCCAAGGGCATTTTTTTGTTATATAATTTCACTGAATTAAAGTTTCCCTTTTACAGCTTCATTCGTTTTTCCAATAAAATTGAGAATCTCTAGTTTCCCTAAGCCACTTTCGGCAGAACTCATAAACGACTGTGGAACTTCTTCCCAAGTCTTCAACATTTCTGTTTTATACTTAGATATGTTCTTGTTTAGTTGTGAGCTAGAAAGTTTGTCCATTTTAGTGAAAATAATCACAAATGGAATTCCTTTATTCCCTAGCCACTCCATAAACATCATGTCTATTTTTTGCGGTTCATGACGAGAGTCAATCAGTACAAAAGTACAAATTAAGTTCTCGCGTTTTTCTAAGTAATTGTAAATGAACTTTGCAAAAATTGAGCGATCCGTTTTAGAAACTCTAGCATAACCATAGCCGGGTAGATCTACTAAAAACCAATTGTCATTAATCTTAAAATGATTAATTAATTGAGTTTTACCAGGTCTTCCAGAAGTCTTGGCTAGCGACTTTCTGTTCGTTAGCATGTTAATTAGAGACGATTTACCTACATTAGATCTTCCAATAAAGGCATACTCAGGAATACGTTCTTTAGGACATTTTTCGATGTCTGTATTACTGATTACAAATTCAGCATTGTTAATTTTCATCTTATTGATGCTTGTTTAACCACTTTACGCAGGTGTTGGCAAAGTCTACTGGGTGTTCCATCATAGGTGCATGGCCACATTTTTCAAACCAAAAAAGTTCAGAGTTTGGAAATAGTCTATGAAACTCATTAGCTACTTCTGGGGGTGTTACCGCATCGTTTCTACCCCACAGTATACATACTGGAAGAGTCATATTAGGTACGTCCTTGGTCATGTTATGACGTATTGCTGATTTTGCAATCGCCAAGATTCGTATGATTTTTTCTCTAGAATTTACCGATTCAAATACTTCATCGACTAATTCCTTCGTAGCAACGGCTGGATCGTAAAATACAGCTTCCGTTTTTTCTTTGATGTAATTATAGTCTTCTCTACGTGGAAAAGTATCACCCATTGCCTTTTCATACAAGCCAGATGAGCCTGTAAGCATTAGGTTTTTAACTAACTTCGGATTGTTTTTTGTGTATATTAATCCAACATGTCCACCAAGTGAATTCCCTAATAAGGTTACTTCCGTCAATTCTAAATCTGAAATGAATTTTTCTAAAAATCTAGAGATTCCTTTAGCACTAGTTCTAAGTAATGGTAAGGTGTATATCGGCAAAGATGGAATTACAACTCGGTAACCTGCTTCTGCTATTATTCTCGATGTTTTTTCAAAATTACTCAATGCACCCATTAGTCCATGTAAGAAAATTATTACAGGTCCTTCTCCAATGCTCACGTATTCGTATGTGCCGTCTTTTATTACTTCGTACTTCATATTTGAAATTTTACTTTGCAAAAATACTGAATATATACTGATTCCTTCTATGATGATTCTTAGACCTCTATTATTTGTTATATAATTTGTTTTGTGGGCTCATTTTCACTGCTCAGACTCTACTCTTTAAGCCCTCATTTAATTCTTATTGCCTTGATATTGAGGAAAGTTATTAACATAGTGGTAAAATGTGGTAAAAAGTGGTATATATTTGTTTTCAATAAAATCAAGCATAAAAAGTGAAAAATTTAATTGGAATGTACGAATGTAGAGCAGATGCCAAAGGGCGTTTGATGCTACCTTCTGGGCTTAAGAAGCAGTTAGCTGCTGAGCTAGAAGAAGGCTTCGTATTGAAACGTTCTATTTTTTCTTCTTGTTTAGAGCTTCATCCTTTAGTCGAATGGAATTTGGTTATGGCTGATGTAAATAAGTTAAATCGCTTTGTAAAGAAGAATAACGATTTTGTTAGAATGTTTACTGCAGGTGTAAGAATGGTTGCAGTAGATAGTACAGCAAGAATACAAATACCAAAGGATCTTATAAATTTTGCGGGAATACAAAAACAAATAGTCTTGGCATCGGTAGGTAATATCGTTGAGATTTGGGATAAAGACCAGTACGAAAAAGCCGTTAACAATCCCGCTATAGATTTCGGTTTACTTGCCGAGGAGGTTATGGGGAATCCAGAGAAAATTAATTATGAGTGAATACCATGACCCTGTATTGTTAAGTGAATGTTTGGATGGTTTAAATATCAACCCTAAGGGAACTTATGTTGATGTAACTTTTGGTGGTGGCGGACACTCAAGAGCTATAGTTTCAAAATTATCTAAAGGTCACTTATACGCTTTTGATCAGGATGATGATGCATTGAAAAATGAACTTGATGACGATAGTTTTACTTTAATTAATGCCAATTTCAAGTATTTGAAAAGTTCTTTGAGAATGTATGGCGTTAAAGAAATTGATGGCTTACTAGCAGATTTAGGTGTTTCATCTCATCAGTTTGATCTACCAGATAGAGGTTTCTCTACTCGTTTTGAAGCTGATTTAGATATGCGTATGGATCAGAATTCTGATTTGAATGCCTATAAAGTCATTAATGAATACGATCAGGAAGATTTAAAGAAAATATTAAAGCTATACGGGGAGTTAAAACGACCTGGTACAGTAGCTAGAATAATTTACGAAGCGAGGATTGAAAAACCAATTACCACCGTTAATGAGTTAAAAGAGTTGTTAAAACCTTTAACTCCTGCGATGTTAGAAAATAAATTTTTTGCACAAGTATTTCAAGCTGTCAGGATTGAAGTTAACGATGAGCTGAATGTATTAAGAGAAATGCTTTCTCAAGCGCAAGAAGTTTTAAAACCTGGCGGCAGATTAGTCGTTATTTCCTACCACTCTTTAGAAGATCGCTTGGTAAAGAATTTAATTCAAAAAGGGAATTTTGAAGGTGAGCTTGAACAAGATTTTTACGGTAATAAACTGTTGAGTTTTAAAAAAATAAGTAAAAAGCCTATTCTTCCCTCCAACGAAGAAATAAAAAGAAATAATCGTGCTAGAAGTGCAAAGCTTAGAATCGCAGAAAAATTATAATCCCTTATGAAGCCTACCTGGACCAAACTTTTTAATGTATTAGGAGTTCGCTTTAAAGGGCTCTATACTGAGAAATTGGCTTCTCATAAAATACTGGTAAACTCCTGGCGTCTAATTCTATTCGTTTCTGGTCTGGCCATTTTAGTTATTTACAGTTCTCATAAAGCAGATCAAAAAGTATTGCGAATGAGTACTCTAAAGGAAGACTTAAAAGATTTGCGCTCGAGACATATAGATATGAGGACTCAATTAATGTCTTTAAGCAAAACGACAATAGTAGCACAAGAGGGAGCAGAAATAGGACTTTTTAAGTCCTTAGATGCTCCTTTTAAAATTGAATTACAGGACTAATGAAACAAAAAAAAGCCATATTTATTCGTGTGATGATAATTAGCTCGCTAATTGTGATCGCTGCTGTGGTGATTTTTGTTAAGCTTTTAATAGTGCAGTCTAATATGGCGGGTAGCCTATCTCAAAACGATCCGGTTGTAGCCTTAAGAGAAATTGATACCCCACGTGGAAATATTTACGATGTAAAAGGGAATTTACTAGCCACTTCAATGCCCGTTTATACTATTGCAATAGATCCTAGTCAAGCATCAGAGACCTTATTTTCTAATAATTATCGAGCTCTAGCTCAAGGGCTTTCAGCTATTTTTGGTGATTTATCCGCAGATCAATACGCTCTAAAGCTACTTCAAGCTCGTAGGAGTAAAAAGCAATACCTAAAGCTCAAGTCGGACGTTCGATATTCGGAACTACAGGAGGTTAAGAAATTACCAATCCTACGGAAAGGAAGGTTTAAAGGAGGCTTTGTTTACACTCAATATAGTAATCGTACTAAACCTTTTGGATATCTATGCAATCGTACAATTGGATATGGCAGAGCAGGTTCCGATGTAGGAATAGAGAAGTCGTTTAATGAAGACCTCAAAGGAAAAAATGGACTACAAATGATGCAGAAAATTAATGGTGGTATATGGAAACCTTTAAGTAATACTCAAGATATTGAACCAGTACCTGGTTCAGATGTATATTCTACCATTGATATTCATATGCAAGATATTGCACAAACAGCTTTGTTAAGAACCTTAGAAAAGTTTGAAGCTGAAAGTGGTTCTGTTATCTTAATGGATGTTAATACAGGTGCTATTCGTGCAATGTCTAGTCTTCAAAGAACTAAAGAAGAGAAATATGCTGAGAACTTTAACTATGCATTCGGTGCTGCTTATGAACCTGGTTCTACATTTAAATTAGCATCTCTTTTAGTCGCCCTAGAATCCGGAAAAGTAGATACTTCTACGGTTGTAGATACTAAGAATGGCGTCTTTCAGTTTTACGATAAAAAAATGAAAGACTCAAATTCGCATCGTGGTGGTCATGGTAAAATCTCATTAGGCAGAGCTTTCGAAGTGTCCTCTAATATAGGCATTGCCCGTACCATAGTAGATCTTTATGAAGACAAACCACAAGAGTTTATCGATCGATTAGCTCGTTTAGGTATAAGTAATAAATTAGATTTTGAGCTCCTAGGTGAAGCCGAGCCTTGGATTAAAAATAGAAATGATAAATCATGGTCTGGTGTATCCTTACCTTGGATTTCGTATGGTTATGAGCTTAAAATGAGCGCATTACATATTTTAGCACTTTACAATGCAGTTGCCAATAATGGCGAAATGGTAAAGCCCTATTTGGTAGATAGAATTCAAACTGGGGAGCAATTAGTAATGTCTAAAAGTGTAGACGTTCTAAAACCTAGTATATGCTCAACAAATACAATTAATATACTCAGAGATTTATTGGTTGGCGTGGTAGAAAACGGGACGGCAAAAAATATATATTCCGAAAAATATTCTTGCGCAGGAAAAACAGGCACGGCCAAAATTGCTGCTCAGGGTTCTTATGGCTCCGAATATAGAGCCTCTTTTGTGGGCTATTTCCCTGCAGATAAGCCAAAGTATTCTTGTATCGTAGTGATCACAAAACCAAAAAAAGAACTGGGCTTTTACGGAAATATTGTTGCTGCTCCGGTGTTTCGAGAAATTCGAGACCTTCTATTTGCAGAGAAACCCGTGGTAGTAAGAGATATGGATGGCGGTAGTGCAAGTGACTATGTTGGCCTTGCACATGAAATTAACTCTATTCATAAAGTTTTAGAGTATACAACAAACAATCAAATGGCCTCTAATTCTCTCATTCGCTCCAATAAAAGTGATTTTGAATCTGTCCTTGTTGAGTCCAATTTAATGCCAGACCTAAGTGGAATGACTCCTATGGATGCATTGTTTGTTTTAGAAAATTTAGGCCTCCGAGTTGAGCTAGAAGGAAAAGGTAAGGTTAAGGCTCAGTCTTTAAGTGTTGGTAAATCGATTCAAAAAAATCAATTAGTAATACTCAGGCTCTCTTAATGAAGTTACTAAAAGACATATTGTACAAAGTAGAATTAGAACGAATCGAAGGGAATGTAAATATTGCGATCCCTCACATTTGTTTTGATTCTAGAGAAGTTCAAAAAGACAGCCTTTTTGTTGCTGTAAAAGGCAGCCTTTCTGACGGGCATAGCTTTATAGAAAAGGCGATTTCTCTAGGTGCTTTGGCAATAATGTGTGAACAATTACCTAGCTCTTTAAATCCTAATATTGTTTATATAAAGGCTAAAAAGACCTCTAGTGCTCTAGGTGTTGTAGCTGCAAATTTTTATGATAACCCCTCCGAAAAAATAAAAATGGTTGGGGTTACCGGTACTAATGGTAAAACTACTGTAGCTACCCTTTTACATAATCTTTTTCAGGCACTAGGTTATAAAGCGGGCTTATTATCAACAGTTGTTTATAAAGTGGGCGCTAAAACTTCTGTTGCCAAACATACCACCCCAGATGCATTGCGTTTAAATGCCCTGTTAAAGGAAATGGTCGATTATGGTTGCAAGTACTGTTTTATGGAAGTGAGTTCGCATGCCATAGATCAAGGTAGAGTCGCTGGTTTAAATTTCGACATTGCTTTATTTACCAATATAAGTAGAGATCATTTAGATTACCATAAAACATTCGACGAATATATTAGTGCTAAAAAGAAGTTCTTCGACACACTCTCCTCTAGCTCCATCGCTATCGTAAATAATGATGATAAGCACGCTGCTACTATGTTGCAACATAGTAAAGCAATTAAAAAAACTTTTGCCTTGAGGTCTATGGCAGACTACAAATGCAAGGTTATTGAAAATCAATTTCAAGGTCTTCATTTAAATGTTAATGGTCAGGAGGTATACACGAAATTAATTGGAAGTTTTAATGCCGCCAATTTGTTGCTAACCTTCGCTGCAGCTGTAGAGTTAGGCGAAGATTCACTTCAAGTACTTACCGTTTTATCTGCTTTAGAAGCTGTGGAAGGTAGGTTTCAGCAATACAAATCTGAGTCTGGTATTACTGCAATAATAGATTATGCGCATACTCCAGATGCTTTAGAGAATGTATTGAAAACTATAAAAGATATTCGTTTTGGACAACAGAAAATTGTCTGTGTTGTTGGTTGTGGTGGAGATAGAGATTCTGGTAAAAGACCACTTATGGCTCAGGTAGCCTGTAGTTTATCTGATCAGGTAATTCTTACTTCAGACAATCCTAGAAGCGAGGATCCTATGGCGATTATAGATGAGATGAAAACAGGTATTTCTGCTTCTCGTTTGAAAAAAGTACTAAGCCTAGTAGATAGAAGTGAAGCCATAAAACTTGGGGTTGCACTTTGCTCGCATGGAGATATTTTACTCATAGCAGGGAAAGGACATGAGAAATACCAAGAAATTAAAAGTGAGCGCTTTCCTTTTGACGATTTGGCAATTTTAAAAGCACACTTAAAGGACTAATATATGTTGTACTACTTATTTACTTATTTACACGAAACATTTGATTTACCGGGTGCTGGTGTATTTCAATATATTTCTTTTCGTGCTGCTATGGCGGTAATAGTCTCGTTACTGATCTCTATGATTTTTGGAGGAAAAATCATAAAAATTCTAGCACAAAAACAAGTTGGGGAATCTGTTAGAGACTTAGGCTTAGCTGGTCAAGTAGAAAAAGCGGGTACTCCAACAATGGGAGGTATCATTATTTTAAGTGCTATTTTAATACCCACCCTCTTATTTGCAAAACTTGATAATGTTTACGTACTTCTATTATTGCTTACGACCATTTGGATGGGACTCATTGGCTTCTTAGATGATTATATAAAAGTATTTAAAAAAAATAAAGACGGATTAGCGGGTAAATTTAAAATTCTAGGGCAAGTTTCACTTGGCCTTATCGTTGGTTCTATTCTCTATTTCCATCCCGATGTAGTTATGAGAGAACAGGTGAAATCTGTAGATAGTACTTCTGGAATTGAACACTTTCAGGAAGATGTAAAATCTACTAAAACAACTATTCCTTTTGTGAAAAATAACGAATTTGATTATGCAGACATTCTATCCTGGTTGGGTAGTAAGGCTGCAGATTGGGCTTGGTTAATTTTTATTCCAATGGTGATTTTCGCGGTAACAGCTGTTTCTAATGGCGCTAATTTAACCGATGGAATTGATGGACTTGCTACCGGTACTTCTGCTATCATAGGACTCGTTTTAGCTGTGTTTGCATACCTGTCTGGGAATATAATTTTTGCGGAGTATTTAAATATAATGTATATCCCGCATTCGGGTGAACTTGTAATTTTTATTGGAGCTTTCGTTGGAGCTTGTTTTGGTTTCTTATGGTATAATTCTTTTCCAGCCCAAGTGTTTATGGGCGATACTGGTAGCTTGGCTATAGGGGCCATTATAGCTGTTTTTGCCATAGCTATTCGCAAGGAATTACTTATCCCGATTATTTGTGGAGTTTTCTTCGCTGAGAATTTATCTGTGGTTTTACAAGTGTCTTATTTTAAATATACCAAAAAGAAATATGGTCAAGGAAAACGAATTTTCCTTATGGCTCCTTTACACCATCATTACCAAAAAATGGGAATGCATGAAAGTAAAATTGTAACTCGTTTTTGGATTGTAGGTTTAATGTTGGCAGTTCTAAGTTTTGTAACCCTAAAACTTCGCTAATAATGATTGCAGTTTTAGGTTCCGGAGAAAGTGGTGTTGGCGCAGCACTATTAGCCAAAAAAAAAGGCTTTGAGGTTTTTGTTAGTGACTTTGGTGAAATTAAAGAATGTTACCAAAAGGAATTAATAGAAATGGATGTTAACTGGGAGCAGGGTAAGCATAGTGAAGCTAAAATTTTGGCTGCCACAATGCTTATAAAAAGCCCTGGTATTCCTGAAACAATACTTTTAAAAAAAGTACGAGCTAAAGGAATTGAGGTTCTTTCTGAAATTGAATTTGCTTCTAGGTTTTGCATCGGTAAAATAATAGCAATTACGGGTAGTAATGGAAAAACGACTACGGCAACCCTCATTCACTATCTGCTTAAAGTAGCAGGTCAGGATGTTGCCCTAGCAGGAAATATTGGCGATAGTTTTGCCAGATGTTTAGCGAAAAGTGATCATGCTTTTTGGGTATTAGAACTAAGTAGTTTTCAGCTGGACGATATTAACCAGTTTAAGCCTCACATAGCAGTGGTCTTAAATTTAACACCCGATCACTTAGATCGATATCAAGGAGAAATGGCGAATTATGTTGCAGCTAAAATGCGCATCGCTGAAAACCAAGATCCTAATGACTATTTCATTTACTGGAATGATGATGTTTGGATAAAAAAGAATTTAAGCCTAGTGAAGTCTGTAAAGCTTCCATTTGGAGTACGTACAACTGGCGATGGAGCGAGTTTGCAAAAAGATACGTTTGAAATTAATATTAACACAGAGCAGCTAACTATGACGATTCACGAATTAGCATTACAGGGAAAACACAATACCTACAACTCTATGGCTGGAGGTATTGCTGCTAAATTATTAGGAATCACTAACGATATTGTGAGAGAGTGTCTCTCCGATTTCGAGAAAATTGAACATCGTTTAGAACCCGTACTAAATGTCTACGGTGTTGAGTATATCAACGATTCTAAAGCTACTAATATAAACGCTACCTGGTATGCGCTAGATAGTATCTCTAAGTCTGTAGTTTGGATTTGTGGGGGTGTTGATAAGGGTAATAATTATGAAGCACTTTTGCCTTTGGTTTCTAAAAAAGTAAAAGCTATTATTTGTTTGGGAACAGACAATTCAAAGCTTTTAAAAATGTTTGGTGGAATAGTTGAAAATATTGAAGAAGCTTCATCTATGAAGGATGCTGTGAAAATTGCATACAAACATGCCCATAAAGGTGATGCTGTACTCTTGTCTCCTGCCTGTGCTAGCTTCGATTTGTTTTCGAGCTATGAGGACCGTGGACGTCAATTTAAAAAACAAATAAGACTCTTATAGTTTTGAACTGGTCAAATCACATAAAAGGAGATAAATATATATGGGGAATAGCAATTTTGCTTTCTCTAGTATCTATCGTCTTGGTATATAGCGCAAGTTCTCATTTGGCATTTGCGTATAAACAAGGGAACACTCTTTCCTTCTTGTTTAAGCATCTGATGCACTTAGGAATCGGGTTTTTTATCATGTGGATTCTGTCTAAAGTCCCGTATAAGTATTTTTATAATACCTCCATTTTAATTTTTGGAATCGCTGTTATTCTCGTTATTTGCGCTATAAGTGGTGGTGAATCTATTAGTGGCGCTAATGCGAGTAGGTGGATTCGTGTCGCAGGGTTTTCTTTTCAACCTTCAGAATTAGCGAAGGTAGCCCTGTTTGTTTTGTTAGCACGTAACCTAGTCCATTTTAAAGATAGTCTCCAGTCCTTTCCACGTTCTTTCGGCCCTATATTATTTCCTGTAATTTTAATTTGTGGTTTAATTTTACCTTCCAATTTCTCTACTTCAGCAATGATTTTTATGATTAGTTTTCTAATCATGTTTGTGGGTCGTTATTCTTTAAAATGGCTTAGTGTTATGGTTCTTATAGGGGCCGTTTTTGTAGGTTCGTTTTATGCTATAGTTAGCAATTACCCCACTATTAGTAATAGAGTAGCAACCTGGAATTCTCGTATAGATTGTTACTTTGATGATGAATGTAAAAGCTATCAAGTTAATCAAGCTGAAATGGCTATTGCTCGTGGTGGTGTATGGGGTCAAGGGCCTGGCAAAAGTGTACAGAAGTATTTTTTACCTCAATCTTCTTCGGATTTTGTTTACGCTGTAATTGTAGAAGAATATGGCAGAATAGGAGGCTTATTTGTAATTGTCTTGTATCTGTCTTTACTCTTCAGGGTGTTAAGATTAGCTAGTAAATGCGATGACGATTTTGCCATTCTTTTGGTTATTGGCCTGGGTCTATCTATCGTTTCTCAAGCCTTTATAAATATGGCAGTGGCAGTAAGTTTATTGCCTGTAACTGGACAAACTCTCCCTTTAATTAGCGCAGGTGGTTCTTCAGTTTGGATGACATGTGTTGCTTTAGGGTTGATTTTGAGTATTAGTAATGGTTTACCAAAACCACAAAATGCTGAGCTCGATGTCTAAGAAAATATTAATTAGTGGAGGCGGTACCGGTGGACATATATTTCCAGCTATTGCTATTGCAAAAGAACTCCAAAAGAGAGATAAGACAACTGAATTTCTTTTCGTTGGCTCTTCTGATAGAATGGAAATGGAAAGAGTTCCTGCTGCAGGTTATCCTATAAAAGGGCTTTGGATTTCTGGTTTTCAACGATCCTTAACTATTAAAAACGCACTGTTCCCTGTAAAGTTAATATTGAGTCTCTTAAAGTCTTTCTTCATTTTATTAAAATTCAAGCCCCATGTTGTAGTCGGAACTGGAGGTTTTGCAAGTGGGCCTATTTTGTGGATCGCTTCCCTACTAAGAATCCCTTGCCTTATTCAAGAACAGAATTCGTTTCCAGGTATAACCAATAAAATACTAGCCTCTAGAGTTCAAAAAATATGTGTTGCCTATCCTAATTTGGATCGCTTTTTTCCAAAAGAAAAAATCCAAATCACTGGAAACCCTATTCGTTCTGAAATAGAATACGGGACCCCTTCAAAAGAAGATAGTTTAGCTGCTTATGGATTTACAAAAGACAAAACAACAGTATTAATAATAGGAGGTAGTTTGGGAGCAAAACGACTAAACGAAACCGTTATAGAGAATAGCTCATGGTTCGGTAAGAATGATGTTCAGTTAATTTGGCAAACTGGAAATTTATACTCTAAGCGTTGTGAATCTGCTAAGTCTGTTTTGGGAGTTAATGCTCAAATACGCCCTTTTATAAACGATATGGCTCAGGCTTTATCTGCTGCTGATATTGTTATTTCTCGTGCTGGTGCTATAGCAATATCAGAATTAACTTGCCTTGGTAAAGTATCTATCCTAGTGCCTTCTCCTAATGTGGCAGAAGACCATCAGAAGAAAAATGCACTAGCTCTAGTTGCGAAAAATGCAGCTATTTTAGTGGAGGAGAAAAACATGAATACAGAACTTTTTACTCAATTAGAAAGCTTAATAAATAACCCTGAAAGTCAAATTTTATTAACCAAGAATTGCAAGGGTATGGAGCAGCTAAAAGCTGTAGAGAAAATAGTTGATTTAATTGAAGAATTGGTAAATGATTAATTTAGACAACATAAAACAGCTCTATTTTCTTGGTATCGGTGGTATTGGGATGAGTGCCTTAGCACGTTATTTTGTTGCTAATAATTACGAAGTAGCTGGATACGATAGAAATAAATCTGCTTTGTGTTTAGCTCTGGAAAGTGCTTCTTGTAGTATTAGTTATCTAGACAGCAATGTCACAATACCCCATTCATTTTTAAATCCCGAAAATGTATTAGTCGTTTATACTCCTGCAATTTCTGCTGAGAATGAACTTTTAAATTATTTTAAATCAAGCGGGTTTTCCCTTTGTAAACGCGCTGAAATACTTGGTGCTATTACACGAAATCAGCAATGTTTAGCTATTGGTGGGACACATGGAAAAACGACTATTTCTAGTTTGTTAGCTTATATATTAAGTGCTAATAATATCGACTGTTCTGCCTTTTTAGGCGGTATTGCAAGCGATTTTAATTCTAATCTACGAATTGGTTCTATTCCTATTGCTGTTGTCGAGGCAGATGAATATGATCGCTCCTTTTTGCAGTTGGACCCTAATTGGGCTTTAATAAGCTCTATGGATGCAGATCATTTAGATATATATGACACACCAAAACACCTTGAAGAGTCTTTTCAATTGTTTTCTGATAAAGTTGAACAGCGGAATTTAATCGCTAAAGAAGGTTTAAGTATAGATTCTAAATATAGCTATGCTTTAAATTCTACCACAGCAGATTTTTCTGCTTTGAATATTAGAGTGGTAGAAGGTGCTTACCATTTTGACCTACATTACCCTAAAGGTATTTGTGAAGATGTTGTTACTGGCTTACCCGGAATTCATAATGTTGAAAACGCTGTTGCTGCTTTTGCAATGGCTTATTTTCAGGAAGTTTTACCGGCTGATATTGCATCCTCGATAAACTCTTTTTCGGGTGTAAAAAGACGGTTTGAGTTTCATGTTAAGTCCAGCAAGATGGTTTACATAGACGATTATGCACATCATCCAAAAGAAATAGAAATGGCTATTCGGTCTGCCAGAGATTTATACCCAACTAAAAAACTAACGATTGTTTTTCAGCCGCATCTATTTACTCGTACCCGCGATTTTATGAACGATTTTGCGCTTGCACTGTCTGCTGCAGATAGAGTTTTACTTCTGGATGTGTATCCCGCCAGAGAATTGCCCATTGTTGGGGTGAGTTCTGAGGTCTTGCTAGAGAAAATAAATTGTATCGATAAATCCACATGTACTAAAAATGAATTTCCGGAAATAATTAAAAATTCGGAACTCCTTATGACTCTTGGTGCAGGTGATATTGATAGCTTAATTATGCCGATAAAAAAATATTTTCAAAAGTGAAAAAGATTTTAAACATACTCTACTTTTTGGTAGGACTTTCTCTACTCGTTTTTTTGAGCTTAAATAGCCATAAAAACAGAGGAAGTATCCTGTGTAAAGGTCTACAGATAAATGTAGATACTAAAGGGGGTTTGTATTTTGTAAATTCAGGTATGGTTCAGGATTTAGTGCTAGAAATACAAGATTCTATAGTTGGAAAACCTTTCGAAGATATAAACATTTATTTGTTAGAAGATTTTGTTAATGAGCATCCAAACATTGAGAAAGCAGAATTATATTTAGCACTTAGCGGGAGCTTGTGTGTCGATGTTACACAGCATAAACCTATAGCCAGAGTGTTTGAGCAAAATCAATCCTATTACTTGGACGCTCAAATCAATGCAATCCCTTTGTCGGATAGCTATACTGTTAGAGTTTTACCCGTTTATTGGTCAGAAAGCACAGAGCGTAGGAGGAATATTCTAAAGTCTATTTTGAGTTTCTTAGATGAAGATGTTTTTTTAAAAGCTCAGATTACTGCTTTAGAGTTTGATGATAATGATGAAGTATTCATGTATCCTCGAGTTGGAGATCACAAAATTATTTTGGGGAAAGCTCAAAATATAAAAGAGAAGTTTGAAAAGTTGAAAGTTTTTTACCGCCATGGATTAGAGAAAGTAGGTTGGGATAGGTATTCTATTATCAACTTAAAGTTTAAAAATCAAGTGGTTTGTACAAAAAAATAGCACAATGGAGCAAGGGGAAATAGCCATCGGTTTAGATATCGGTACAACTAAAATTGTTACTATTGTTGGACGCAAGAATGAGTTCGATAAGATCGAAATCTTAGGGTTTGGGAAAGCTAAATCTTTGGGTGTCCAACGCGGAGTCGTTTCTAATATTACACAAACGATAGCCTCTATAAAACATGCAATTCTAGTTGCTGAAACAGATTCAGGTGTTAAAATTGATAATTGTGTAGTAGGAATTGCGGGGCAACATATCCGTAGTCTTCAACACAGTGACTACATTCTTAGAGATCATGCTCAAGAGGTTATCACGCAGGCTGATGTTGATTTATTAGTTCAAAATGTTCATAAATTGGTGATGCTTCCAGGCGAAGAAATCATCCATGTTCTTCCTCAGGAATTCAAAATTGATGGAGAACCAAATATTAGTGAACCAATAGGTATGTTGGGGAGACGATTAGAGGCAAATCTTCATATTGTAGTTGGTCAAAAAGCTGCAATTGGCAATATTTTCTCTTGTGTTAAAAATTCCAATCTCCAGGTTTCTGGGATCACTTTAGAACCTTTAGCTTCTGCTGAAGCCGTATTAAGTGACGAGGAAAGAGAGGCAGGAGTTTGTTTAGTTGATATCGGAGGTGGAACAACTGATGTTGCCATTTTTAAGGATGGAATTATTCGACATACTGCGGTTATCCCTTTTGGTGGTAATGTAATTACCGAGGATATAAAAGAAGGGTGTTCGATTATTGAAAAACAATCCGAATTACTGAAAATGAAATTTGGTTCTGCCTGGCCTGGTGAAAATAGTGACAATGAAATTGTTTCTATACCTGGACTTAGAGGTAGAGAACCAAAAGAGATCTCGTTAAAAATGCTTTCCAAAGTTATACATGCTCGATTGGTAGAAATAATCGATCAAGTCTATTTAGAAGTAAAAAACTATGGAAACGATGAGGGAAAGAAAAAACTAATTGCCGGAATCGTTCTTACTGGTGGCGGTTCACAGCTGAAACATATTAAGCAGTTGTTCGAATACGAAACAGGTATGGATACCAGAATTGGTTATCCAAATGAACATTTAGGAAAAGGCGATAAACCTGAGTTAGAAAGCCCTATGTATTCTACTGCAATAGGTTTGTTAATGAAAGGTATAGAAGAGAATGAAAAGCATCCTACAGTAGATGTTCCTATTGACGAACCCGCAGGTCCTATTGATGCTCCTATTGAAGAAGTTGATGAGAAGATACCGGTATCTAGTCCGGAGCAAAAGATAGAAACTAATACTAGCTTTTTTGATAAGTGGGTGAAAGGTTTCATGAATTTTTTAGCAAATGAAGATTAATACTATAAAGCTCTAAATTATGACAAATTTAGATTTCGACATGCCACAGAATCAATCCTCTTCAATTAAAGTTATTGGAGTTGGAGGTGGCGGTAGTAATGCCGTAAATTACATGTATGAGAAAGGTATTAGAGGCGTCGATTTCGTCGTTTGTAATACCGATCAGCAAGCTCTAGATGATAGTCCAGTGCCCAACAAAATTCAGTTGGGAGTTTCTGTTACTAAAGGCTTGGGTGCTGGTGCAGACCCACTACACGGTAAATTTGCTGCAGAAGAAAATATATCTGATGTTATTGCAGTTTTAGAGAGCAATACAGAAATGGTGTTTATAAACGCCGGAATGGGTGGTGGTACTGGTACCGGAGCAGCTCCAGTTATAGCCAAGGCCGCAAAGGAAATGGGGATTCTTACTGTTGCAATTGTTACGATTCCTTTTGAGTTTGAAGGTGAGTTAAGAATGACTCAAGCCAAAGAAGGTTTAGAAGAGTTAAAGCCTCACGTGGATTCTCTTATTGTGATAAACAATAATAAGTTGAGAGAGATTTACGGGAACTTAGGTTTTAAATCTGGTTTTGCTAAAGCCGACGAAATTCTTGCAACTGCATCTCGAGGTATTGCAGAAGTAATTACCCAGAAAGGGTATTTAAATATCGATTTAAATGATGTCCGAACAGTATTGGCTAATAGTGGTACAGCCATTATGGGTTCTGGGATTGCCTCTGGCGATGATCGTGCTTTAAAATCTGTAAAAGGAGCTATTGAATCTCCACTTCTAGATAACAATCACATAAGAGGAGCTAAAAAAGTTTTACTACTTATTGTGTCTGGTACCGAAGAGGTGACTTTTGAAGAAATGGGTTTGATCTCAGATTTCATACAAGAACAAGTAAAGGTTGATGGTGCTGCACCAGCAGATATAATAATGGGTGTTGCAGAAGATGAGGATCTTGGCGAAGGTATAAATGTTACTGTTGTAGCAACGGGTTTTCATGAAGGGAAAGCCGTAAATCCATTTACTGGATCTCTAATTAATGTGGTACACGATTTAAACGAAGATGCCCCATTAAAATCTGCTATTAATAAACCAATTGATAATTTGCCTTTTTCTGCGGCTCCTATAGAAGTACAAAAAGCTGAAGTAAAGCATGTTTTAGAAGAATCTGTAAAAGAACAAGTACTCGAACCTGTTAACCTACCTATTGCACTTGAGGTGTCTATAGTAAAGGAACCAAAAGCAACTTCAGTTGACACATTTACAGAAAGCCGTCAGCAGGTAAGTATGACTTTTGAATTCGAAATTGAAGAGCCTATTATTGAATCAACTGTTTCGGAGATTCCTGATAATGATGACTTTAACTCAGAATTTATTGAGGAGTCTGCTTTCGATAAATCAGAAATAATTGAAGAATCAATTGATCTTATAGACGAAGATACTGAAGTTATATTTCAGCTTGACAACGAAATTCCTGATGAACTAGCACCTCTTGAGAGTTCTGAGCATAAAGTAGCTTTTAGTATTGATGAGTCTCCTATCTTATCAGAAGAACCTACACCTTCCGCTTTAACTCCGGAAGATTCTGTTCCTGATTCTGAGAAAATTGTACATACTCTTAGTTTTATAGAAGACGAAGTTGAGGATCTTATTACTCTTGATCCAACACCTGGGATTGAGGTAGAGCCCATCCTTTCGATGTCGGTCTCTAATAAACCTTTACAAGCATCTTTTCCAGAGAATCATATGATTGCACCTGTAGTCGTAGAAGTTGCTGTAATGGAAGAGGTTGTTATGGAACCTTTAGTTGACGAGTCCACAGTTGAAGATTCAAATCACGTTATCGTTTCTAAGGAACAATCGAGTATAACTTTATCTTCTCATAGCGATACTTTTCAAGAGCAAATAGAAAGAGCTAAGAAACGTAAAGAACGACTTCAGAAGTTTAACTACAGACTTAAAAACAATGCTGTTATAGTGAAGGCAGAAAGTGAGCCAGCTTATAAAAGGCAAGGTATACAGTTAGATGATGTACTTCATTCAACTGACGAACCTCTGTCGAGAATGAGTTTAAGTACAAACGACTCTGGTGATATTGAATTAAAAAGCAGAAATTCATTTTTGCACGATAACGTAGATTAATTAAAATTATGAGTTTAAAATCGAAAATTATGCCTGCTATTAAAACAGCAATGAAGGCAAAAGATAAAGTCGCTCTAGAGACACTTAGAGCTGTAAAGGCAGAGATAATGACTGCTGAAACTGCAGCCGGTTCAACTGGAGATATGTCCGATGCTGAAGAGGTGAAATTGTTGATGAAAATGTTGAAGCAGCGAAAAGATGCCGCAAGCATTTACATTGAACAAGGGAGGGCTGATTTAGCTGATGATGAGATCGCGCAAACAAAAATTTTAGACCAATTTCTTCCGCAACAATTATCGCTGGAAGAATTGGAAAGTGCTGTAGCAAATATCATTGTAAAAGCAGGAGCTAAAGGGCCTGCGGATATGGGGAAAGTGATGGGAGTTACTTCTAAGGAGTTAGCTGGAATGGCAGAAGGTAGAGCAATCGCCGACACTGTAAAAGCCCTCTTAAACAAGTAGTGTAAAGAAGTTAAAGTTAATTTAAGCCCTGTTTCGTTAGTTCGGAACAGGGTTTTTTTATTCAAAAAGTTAAATTGTATCTACTAGTTGTGAGCTATTTACCAATGGTAATATCCACTTCGATTGAATCGGGATAAATCTACCAAAATAATAACATTTATTACAGTCTACTAAATATGGGTTAATTAGAAAAGACCTCGTTGCAATACCCTTTAATAATTATATTGAATGATTTGATTGAAAGTTAAATCTCCATTGCAATCTATTGAAAGCATTACCGAGTTTTGACTTTCAATTTTTAGATCAATTAGATTGAAGGAAGTATTTTCAATGATGGTCTCGTCACAGGGGCCATTTCCATTGTCGTATCGAAATTGAAGTCGAAGTAACTCTGAGCTTGATGAGTCTACTAAGTGGTGAAGATTCAATCTTGTATCATCACATCCGCCTAAATAACTATAGTCAACGTTTAGGCAATTGTTTACAATATTTACGTCCTCTATTATAAGGCTGTCCTTGGGTAATTGACTGTCTACTCCAATTGTATTTATTAGTGCTGTACAGGATAGGTTGTAATTTAATGCACATAAAATATTTATACTCTTTTCCCCTCCACAATTAGTTACCGAATTGGATTCCATCGTATTAAGTAAGTAGTACTCATCTTTAATCCAAGTACAGTTTGTTGGCGCATAATCAACTTCATAATACACATTTGCTTCATCTGTAAGTAGGGTACAATTTTCAGTGGTAGCAAAAACCATTAAAGTATCATTATAGTTACATACATGCTTGCACTGCCCTTCTGTATAAATACTAATCCCAGCTTTTTTTTCTGCATCATTAGCATTGTAGTAACTGATGTTATTACATCCACAAACCGGTTTGTAAACTGAGTCGCAAATATAATTTGTGTCTATTAGATTTTTATTTATACAAATCTGTGCATCTTCCATACAGGATGCTGTAAGTAGAATAGATACAAAAAAGAGAAGTGCTTTTTTCATTGAAACAATTTAGACAGTTGCTTATCAATAATTATTCCAATTGCCAATAATTACTAGTTTACGAAAATATTAGGCATAAAAAAGCCCTTCTGAATTAACAGAAGGGCTTTTTTAAATCTAATTGTTTACATCATCCCTGGCATCCCCCCAGGTATTCCGCCGCCCATAGGGGCTGCATTATCTTCTGGTATATCAGCCAATACACATTCTGTAGTAAGAAGCATTCCTGCAACAGAAGCCGCATTTTCTAATGCTACACGTGTAACTTTAGTTGGATCTATAATCCCAGCTTCTAACATAGGTTCGAATGTATCTGTTTTGGCATTATATCCAAAATCAGCTTTCCCTTCTCTAATCTTAGAAACGATTACGGCTCCTTCGCCACCAGCATTTGCTACAATCTGACGAAGTGGAGCTTCTAAGGCACGCGTTATAATTTGCACTCCGGTATGCTCATCTTCGTTTTCAACAGAAATAGTTTCTAATGCTGCTGCTGCACGAACTAACGCTACACCACCACCAGGAACAATTCCTTCTTCTACTGCAGCACGAGTTGCATGAAGAGCATCGTCTACACGATCTTTCTTTTCTTTCATTTCTATTTCAGAAGCTGCACCTACATAAAGTACTGCTACGCCACCGGCTAATTTAGCCAAGCGTTCTTGTAATTTCTCACGGTCGTAGTCTGAGGTTGTGGTTTCCATTTGCGCTTTAATCTGATTAACACGCAAAGTAATTCCCTCTTTCTCTCCTTTACCATTTACGACTGTGGTATTGTCTTTGTCAATTACTATTTTGTCGGCCTGACCTAACATTTCTAGTGTCGCATTTTCCAATTTGAACCCACGTTCTTCAGAAACTACTGTACCGCCAGTAAGGATTGCAATATCTTCTAGCATTGCTTTTCTACGATCTCCAAAACCTGGAGCTTTTACAGCAGCAATTTTTAAACTACCTCTAATTTTATTTACTACTAAAGTAGCTAGGGCTTCTCCATCAACATCTTCAGCGATAATTAAAATAGGACGACCTGTTTTACTCGTTTGCTCTAAAATAGGAAGCATGTCTTTCATATTCGAAATCTTCTTATCGTAGATTAAGATGAAAGGAGTTTCTAATTCAACTTCCATTTTTTCGGCATTGGTAACAAAGTAAGGTGATAAGTAACCACGATCAAATTGCATCCCTTCGACTACTTCTACAGTAGTTTCAGTTCCTTTTGCTTCTTCAACAGTAATTACACCTTCTTTTTTAACCTTCCCCATTGCCTGTGCTATAAGTGCACCAATAGTATTGTCGTTGTTTGCAGAAATAGAAGCTACTTGTTCAATTTTATCTAGGTTGTCGCCAACTTCAATAGATTGCTTTTGTAATTCTATAACTACTGCTTTTACGGCCTTGTCAATTCCTCTTTTTAAATCCATTGGATTTGCACCAGCAGCTACATTCTTTAAACCAGTTGCAACAATCGATTGTGCCAAAACAGTAGCAGTAGTAGTCCCATCTCCAGCAATATCTGCAGTTTTAGAGGCAACTTCCTTTACCATTTGAGCTCCCATGTTTTCTACAGGATCTTCTAATTCAATTTCTTTAGCTACCGTAACTCCATCTTTTGTAATGGTTGGTGCTCCAAATTTACGGTCTATAATTACGTTACGACCTTTAGGTCCCAAAGTAACTCTTACTGCATTAGCCAAAGCATCTACACCTCTTTTTAGTGCATCTCTAGCTTCAATATTGAATGTTATATTCTTTGCCATTTTAGTGTCTTTATAGTATTGCTAATAAATCAGATTCTCTCATAATAAGATAATCCTTTCCTTCAAGTTTTAATTCTGTGCCTGCATATTTACCATACAATACAGTATCGCTAACTACAACAGTCATTTCTTCGTCTTTTGTTCCTTTTCCTACAGCTACAACTGTCCCTTTTTGAGGCTTTTCTTGTGCGGTATCTGGAATGATGATTCCCGAAATAGTTGTAGTTTCTGCTTGTGCTGGCTCGATTAAAACTCTATCGGCAAGCGGTTTTATATTTAGTTTCGTCATGGTATATTGAATTATGTTTTTGTGAATTTAAGCTCTTTTAGTCAGAAATTGTGCCATTGCTTTATTTGTGTCATTCTGTCTTAGCATGCGTAAATGTAAAGCAAAAAAAAATGCCAAGCTGACAAGCTTGGCATTTTGTATCGTTAAGAAATTGCTTATTCAGCAGCTTCTGTACTTATAGGTTTTGATGGTGTTGGAACTGCTTCTGGAGCACTAGTAGGAACGAAGTCTTCTGCACTGTCTTCAACTTGTTCGATAATATCAGATTGGTTTACACCAGCTGAACGCTCAATAGCGAAGTTAGAACCTAATGTTAAGGCAACAAGTACTAAAGCTAAAGACCATGTGCTTTTTTCTAAAAAGTCTGATGTTTTTTTAACTCCCATAAATTGGTTGCCATCGCCAAAAGTAGAGGCTAATCCACCACCTTTAGGGTTTTGAACTAAGATTACTAAAAGCAGTAATGCGCAAGTAATAAGTATTAAAATCGAAAATAATCCGTACATATCTAAGGGTTTATTTGTTTAATGGCTTTAATTTGGTCTGCAAATAAACCACTTTTTTGTGGATATTTCAAACTTAATATTTCATACGCTGTAATTGCCTTTTTGTAATAACCTTGTTCGAGGTAAACTTTGGCTAATGTTTCGGTCATTAAACTATTATTTTCTTCCATACTCTCCTCTGCCATTGCAGTGGGAGAAAAGAATTTTTTCTTAGGCTTTTCTTTTTTTATCGACTTTGCAATAAAGTCAACAATTTTATTTGTTTTCTCTAGAGGTTTAAGTTTGACCGATTTTTTAGTCTTTTCTTCTCGTTCTATTGGTTTTACCTTTGCTAGTTTGAGCCATTCGCCAAAAGAATGTGTCTCAGAAGTGTCGAATTCAAAAGGCTTTCCTAATTCTAAAACTTCTTGGGGTGTACTCTTAATTTGTTCAACAACTTTTTTTACAGGACTGTTAAAGTGTTCTTTGGTGATGTACTCAAAAAGTAAACTTCTGTTTCCAGAGATTGCTGCTGTGAGCTTTAGTTCTTTGTTGTATCGGTCACTTTTAGAGTCTTTTAAAGCTTTAAGCCTTAGTTTGTGAACAGATGCACAATAAGGGTTTTCGGTACATAAATTATCTAAACGCAAAAGATCCTCTTTTTGGATGCTTTCGGGCTGAC
>CAJWJW010000003.1 GCA_913041775.1 uncultured Flavobacteriales bacterium | reverse complement strand
TGGGAGAACGTATTTTAAATCTAATTGGAATCGATATTAATTCTTTTGCACTTGCCGCTCCCATATCAAAACTAAGTGCTTGATAATTGACTGTTTCATAAAGGTATAGGTGGTGAAAGTTTATGCCTATTCCAAAAAAAAATCTTTACTTAGTTGTTTAGAACTAGCAGTTTTGACTATTGTTTCTTTATAATGTTTGTATCCATATTGATAAATGGAACTGTGAAAATAGTTTTTTTTAATGTTGTAAATCGCTCCAATTTCACTTTCAAATAGTCCAATTTCTCGATTTATATTATTTAGTTTCGTGTAGAATACTGTAGTTTCTATAAGGCTTATAAAGCTTGGGTTTATTGTTTTATTACCCAGTAAGATGATGTTTTGTGCATTTAGCAATAGTCCAAAACTCAAACTTAGAAGAAGTAACTGTTTCTTTGGTTTATTTTTAAATTATTATATAGGTATTCTATTCGATTATATATTTTATTAGGTATTAAAAGTACAAAAAATACTTATGTCCTTTATTAGTGCGCGAATCCTTCTTCCTTTTTTTATATTTAGCCCATGGAAATAAAGGATTATTTTGAAGTTTATACACCAGACCTCTCTATATTAGAGGGTGAGAAAATGGGTTCATTCGTAGATTTTTATTCACCAACAGAACATCTCGATTTTGAGCCGTACAACCTTATTTTATTTGGTGTACAAGAAGGTCGCTTATCTTTAAAAAATGAAACTTGTGCCTTTGCTCCAGACGAAATCCGCGATGAATTATATGATTTGTATCATGGTGAGTGGGGTATGAAGATTCTTGACTTAGGTAATTTGAAACTTGGTGACCGTGTAGAGGACACCTATAGTGCGCTGAAAGATATTAGTGAATACTTTGCGAAAATCAGAAAACAAGTTTTAATCCTAGGGGGGGGGCACGATTTAATAAAACCGATTTTTGAGGCATATTCTACTCTCGGCAAACCGTTGAGCTTTGCCTCTGCTGATGCATATTTAAACTTTCAAGATGGAGGTATTTATAACTCTACTTCATTTTTGTCTGAGCTTGTAGCTGCCCCAGAATCGTTATTGTCTAAGTACACACTATTGGCTTATCAGACTTACCTATGTTCGCCAAATGAAGTTATTCTCTTAAAGAATATGGACTTCACTTTGCTTCGTTTAGGAGATTTTAATGCTGATTATAATGAGCTAGAGCCTTATGTAAGAGATTTAGACCACATGAGTATTGACTTGTCGGTACTTAAGTCATCGGTTGCCCCAGCAACGATGCATTCTTCTCCAAACGGGATTAGTGCTGATGGTTTGTGTGCACTGATGCGTTACGCCGGCATGAGTAACCGTATGAAAAGTGTTTTATTTGCAGAGTTAAACCCTAGGTTAGATAAAAACAAACAGAGTTCGAAGGTTTTTGCACAGTCAATTTGGTGCTTTTTAGAAGGCTTACATCTACGATATGACGACTTTCCCGAAATAAACAATGATAACTACAAAAAATTTCATGTGAGTGCAGGGTTTTCAGAACTTGTATTTTACAAAAGTAATCGATCTGGTAGGTGGTGGGTAGCACTCTATAATAAATTTGAAACTGCTAATATACCACTGCTATCTTGTTCTCTAAACGACTATAATAAAGCAGTTCAGGGGCTACTAACGGAGCGACTTTCTTCACAATTAAAGTTTTAGAAAGTGGCATAAGTTTTGCCTTCAAGGGAAGTCTTAATAGGGTATGAATGAAGGTTGTTAATATAAATCAATCAAATTTTGTTTTTTTTTCTATCTTTAGGCCTCTCAATTAAGGTGCAACAAACATATTATGCATTGTATGAAAAAGGTTTTAGTACTGTTTTGTGTGTTAATTACTGGTTTAGCTGAAGCCCAGCAAGACCCACAGTTTTCACTAAACATGTTCAACATATATTCAGTAAATCCTGCTTTTTCGGGGTCTTACGATCAATTCAACGCTTTGGCTATTCATCGTAGTCAATGGGTTGGTTTTGATAATGGTGCTCCTACAACTCAGCATGTAAGTGTTGAAGCTCCTGTGTATTTTTTACACGGTGGTGCGGGTGTTAGTTTAGTAAACGATAAGATAGGTAACGAATATTCACGAGGTGTAAACTTCTCGTATGCCTATCAAACAAGGCTGTCTAAAAAATCTGAATTAGGTATTGGTCTTAGTTTAGGTTTTATTGATGTTGGAATTGAAGGTGAATGGACTGCTCCAGACGGATCAAATGGTGGAAATGACCCACTAATCCCTGCTACTGGTTCAAACGATTTAGTGCCCGACCTAGGTTTGGGTGTCTACTATAGGATGAAAGAGTTGTATATAGGTTATTCGGTTACCCACTTAAATGAACCAACCGCTACTTATAGCGAAAACACAAGAACCTTTAATTTTAAGAAGCATCATTATTTAACTTTAGGTTGGATGACCCAAGTAAATACCGAGCTTGTTTTACGTCCTTCTATGCACGTTAAAACAGATCAAGTTTCAACACAAATTGACTTTAACATAAACGCAAATTACGGAGAACACCTTTGGGGTGGAGTTACATATAGATTAGACGATGCAGTAGTACTAATAGCTGGGTATAATATTAATAAAAACCTTAAGTTTGGCTACGCATATGATATTACAACTTCAGACCTAAAGTCCGAGTCTAGTGGTTCACACGAAATTTTATTACGTTATTCATTTAAGATGCACCCGAGAGGAAAGATCCCGACGCATTATAGGAATATCAGATATAATTAATTTGAATTACTTATTTAAGTAAACTGTAGGAAAAACAACAAAAATGAAAAAGATACTTTTAATTGGTGCAATTACAGCTGCTATATTAAGTAGTTGTGGTACTTCATCCAGAGGTGAGCTAGTTGGTGTTCAGGAATTAACCGAGTTCTACCCTTCCGATCCTTACGGAATGGTTTTTATTCCCCGTGGTACATTTACTATGGGTGCTAATGATGGTGATGTGCCTTACGCACATACTACACCGAAAAAATTAGTAACCATGCACGCTTTTCACATGGATCAAACCGAAATTACAAACAACGAATACCGTCAGTTTGTTCATTGGGTTAGAGATTCCATAGCTAGAACACTACTTGCCGAAGGTATGGTAGAAGGTTATGAGTACATAGAGGAGACTGCAGATGGTGAGTTTCTTGAAAATCCATATCTTAACTGGAATGTTCCATTAAATTTGGGGAATACAGACGAAGAAATTCAAATGGTACTTGAAGAAATGTACCTTCCTTTAGAGGATAGAATTATGGGTCGTAAAGAATTCGATTCTCGCTCTTGGAGTCATAATTATAGTTGGGTTGATAAATCTCCTGCGGCACAAAAAGCAAATCGTTTTGATCCTGAAACTAAAACTTATAGAGAAGGTTTTTCTCGTCAGAATTTAGTGCACGAAAATGATGTTTATGTTTACCCAGACACATTAGCTTGGATGCATGATTTCTCTTATACATTTAACGAACCAATGTTCGATACTTATTTCTGGCACCCTGCTTATGGTGAATATCCTGTTACGGGTGTGAACTGGGAGCAAGCAACAGCTTTTTGTAATTGGAGAACAAATATGCGTTTAGAGCAGTTGTCTAACTACCAACAGAAGTATGAAACTGAATTCCGTTTGCCTACAGAAGCAGAATGGGAATATGCTGCTCGAGGTGGAAAAGACAATCAAATTTACCCTTGGGGTGGACCATATTCTCGTAATAGTAAAGGTTGTTTCTTAGCTAACTTTAAACCAATCAGAGGTAATTATATAGCCGATGGATATGCATTTACATCTCCTTCTGTTTCTTACTGGGCTAACGATTACGGCTTGTACAATATGTCTGGTAACGTTTCTGAGTGGAGTTCTACACCTTTCGAACCATCTGCTTCATTATTTGTGTCAGATATGAATCCTTATTACACATACGATGCTGCAGACAATGCACATCCAATGTTGAAAAGAAAAGTGGTTAAAGGTGGTTCATGGAAAGATGTTGGAGCCTTTTTACAAGTTGCTGCAAGAGATTACGAGTACCAAGACACATCTAAATGTTATATTGGTTTCCGTTGTGTAAAAACTTACGCAGGTGTTGAAACAATTAATTTTGGATATTAATAATTACAAATCACAAATTCACAAGATATGAGCTTTTTAGAATCAAAAAAAGGAAAAAATGCAATGGCTAAACTCTATGGAATCGGAGCAGCCGTAGTAATCTTAGGTGCATTATTTAAAATACAACACTGGACTTTTGCTGATGAGATGCTGATTGTAGGTTTAGGTACCGAAGCAGTTATCTTCTTCTTCTCTGCTTTTGAGAAGCCACATGCTGAGTACGACTGGTCTCTAGTTTATCCAGAATTAGCTGGAATGAATGACGATAATTTAAGTCCTGTAAGAGAGTTAGACAATATGCTTGAAAAAGCTAAAGTCGATGGTGATCTTATTATGAGTTTAGGTGAAGGTTTACGTAAAGTAAACAAAGCAGCTAACGGAATAGGTTCTGTTACAGATATTGCAGACAGTACTCAAGAGTACAGTAAGCAAGTTACTGCAGCAGCTAAAAAATTAGAAAATATTAACGGTTTGTATGAAGCACAAATTGCTTCTTCTACAGAACAAACTGAAGCTACTCGTAGAATGGCGACTAATATGACTGCCTCTTTAGATAATGCACAACAAATGCAAATCGAATTGGAGATGTTAAGCAAAAACTTAAATGCTTTAAACGGCGTTTATGGTAATATGCTTAATGCGATGAATTACAATAAATAAACTGTTATTAATTCTTAAGATTTAGAAAGTATGGCAGGAGGTAATTTATCACCAAGGCAGAAAATGATTAACATGATGTATCTCGTGTTAACAGCTTTACTTGCTTTGAATGTGTCAAAGGATATTTTAAAAGCCTTTCAAAAGGTAGAGTTTTCTTTGAGTCAAGCAGTAGAAAATATTGGAGTACAGAATAATTTAATGTATTCTGAATTTGAAAAAGCAGCAGACAACAATCCACTTAAAGTTGGAGTTTGGAAAGATTTAGCTTTTGATATTAAAGACGATGCTGAAGGATTAAGAGACTATATTGAAGTTTTAAAGGATTCTTTAATCCTTAAGACTGGTGGTTATGATGAGGATGGTGCTTTAATTGGTATGGATAACCTTGAAAAGGTTGCCAACGAAATGTTAAAGAAACCTCAGAAAGGAGCTTTACTTAAAGCAGAAATCAAAAAGTATAGAGATTCTATGCTTAAAATTCAAGGGGTTTCTGATAATGAAGATTTAATCGCATTAATTACTACCACCTTTAAACTTGATGATATAGTTAGTAAAAAAGGATCATTTACTTGGGAAGAGGATAGATTTGACCATTATCCATTAATTGCCGTTTTAACATTCTTAACTCAGCTGCAAGGAGACGTAGTAAATATAGAATCTAAGGTTGTAGATTACTTAAGAAGTAATATTGGTGCGGATGATATGAAATTCTCGACCGTAGAGGCTCAGGTTATTCCAACTAAGAGTTACGTAATGGAAGGAGATAGTTTTAAGGCCAGTATTTCGCTTGCAGCTTACGATGAATCTCAAACGCCTACAATTATAGTAACAGATGTTTTTATTAACGATACACTTCCTGATTTTAGTCAAGGGGATACTATCTCTGTAGCAACTAATGGTCGTGGAGCGTATAGTGTGCCTGCAAGAGGAATAGGTGTACAGAAACGTGCTGCCAGAATCCTTTTAACTACGGAAGGTGGAGTTGAGGAATTTGATGAAATCTTCGAATACCAGGTTGCTAAGCCAATGGCTGTTGTTTCGCCAACTAAGATGAATGTTTTCTACAGAGGTGTACCCAATCCAATTGAGATTTCTGTACCCGGTTATTCTCCAGAGGATTTAACAGTTTCTGGAACTAACGTAACTCTAAAGAAAATTAAGTCTGGCCAATACGAAGCAACTGTTCGCGATAAAGCTAAGGGTGATTCTAAAATCACTGTTAAAGCGAATGGTAGAACCATAGGAAAACCAATTGAATTTAGATTAAAAAGAATACCTTCTCCGTCTGCCAGTATTAATGGTAAAAAAGAAGGTGTAATGTCTAAAGGTAAATTAAGTAAAGCGCAAGGTATCGCAGCTACACTTCCAAACTTCCCGTTCGATTTGAAGTATACCGTAGAATCATACGATGTACGTTTAACTGATGGAGAATATACCAAGACAATAAAAGCAAAAGGAAACAAGTTTACGGCAGAAATTAAGGAGAAAATCTTAAAATTAAAGCCTGGTTCCGACATCTCATTTACAAATATTAGGGCTAAGGGTCCTGATGGACGTAAACCATGTGGTGCAATAATTTTGACAGTACAGTAATTTAAATACGAAGGATCATGAAAATCTTTAAGGTTGCCTTTACAGGATTAGTATTATTAGCGGGTTCTTTTACATTCGCACAAACCAATGTATTGGATTATAATCCGAATGCAAGTGCTCTTGATGGTCACGCTTTTGTGAAACACCACGATTATCAAAATAGAGTATTAGATTACCCTTTTGTAAGAGAAGATGATATTCTTTGGTCTAAAACCTACATTCAGCGTTTGGACTTAAGACAAAGAAAAAATCACCCTTTATATTTCCCTACTTACCCTGTGAAAACTGGTGGTGGTGAACTTAGAATGAATCTTGCTGCAAATCTTTTAAAAGCTGTTTTAGAAGACCAAACATTAACAGCTTACGATTCTGAGTACTTTGATGAAGTTGTTACTAAAGAGAAGGTTGAGAAAATGCTATTTGCAATCGACACTGTAGAATATGAAGATATTGATACTGGTGAGCTTGTTAGCGAAATAGACACTATTAAGGTAGAAAGTAAGGATATTAAAGAATATTTAATTATTGAAGATCGTTTCTTCGATAAAAAGAGATCTGTTATTGATGTTCGTATCCTAGGAATTTGCCCTGTAGCCGAAATAATGAATAAGGAAACTCTAGAAATAGAAAAGGTTAAACTTTTTTGGATTTGGCTTCCTGAAGCGCGTCAATTATTGGCTAATGCTACTGTATTTAACACAAGCAATAGAGTAGAGCGACTTACTTATGATGAGTTTTTACACAAACGTTTATTCGCATCTGTAATTACAAAAGAGACCAATTTATACGATCGTGCTATCTTTGAGTACAAAAAAGATAGAATGCACCAACTCCTAGAAGCGGATCGCATTAAAAATGATATTCGTAATATGGAATCTGATCTTTGGGAATACTAAATTTCTTTACCTTAAAATATGAAAGCTCCCTTTGGGAGCTTTTTTCTTATGAAGCAATTTGATTATATAATTGTCGGCCAAGGATTAGCCGGCACCGTGCTTTCTTTCAGACTACAAAAGCTTGGTAAGACTGTATTGGTAATTGACAAGCATAGAGAGCTAACTTCGTCTAAGATTGCTCCTGGCGCTTATAATCCGATGGTTTTAAAGAGGTTTACGCCTTGTTGGATGGTCGAGAAACAATTAGATCCTCTTTATACTTTTATTCGAGAATTTGAGGAAAAATTTAAGCTTACTATACATGAGCCAATAAAGCTACATAGGTTGTTTAAATCTGTCCAAGAACAGAATCTATGGATGGAAAAGTCAGAAAAAAAGTCTTTAGCTGCTTTTATGAATCCTTCATTTATTCCCAATACAAATCAATTTATAGATGCTATTTTTGGTTATGGTGAAGTAAATCACTCTGGTCGTGTACGTCTAGGAACTATGATTGCTGCATTTAGAGCGCATCTTTTACTTGAAAACTCTTTGATCGACCAAGATTTTGATTTTTCTAGCCTCTCTTATACCAACGATTCGGTGACTTATAAGTCTTTCACAGCTTCAAAAATAATCTTCTGTGAGGGTCATAGACTAAGTTTAAATCCACTATTTAATTACCTCCCATTAATGCGTACAAAGGGAGAGCTTTTAACAGTCCGTATAAAAGGTTTAAATCTTAAAGAGCATTTAAAAAGTAGTGTTTCTATATTACCCTTAGGCGGTGATTTGTATAAAGTTGGCACTACCTTTAATTGGGATGAGAAAGATGAATTATGTACAGAAAATGCAAAATCAGACTTACTTGCTAGATTATCTAGCTTTGTAAATTTGCCTGTAGAACTCATTAATCACGAAGTAGGATTACGCCCTACAGTTAAAGATCGCAGAGCTTTAATTGGTCAACACCCTGTGCACAAAAGCTTGTTTGTGTTTAATGGCCTAGGTGCGCGCGGCTTACTTATATCACCATTACTTTCATTAGAGTTTACAAGTTATTTAGAACAAGGAACTTCTTTAAATACAGAAGTAAACATTAACCGATACCAAGACCTTTACCCATGTTAACATTACAAAATATAGGCGTTCAATTTGGAGGCGAAGTTTTATTCGATGACCTTAATTTCTTGGTTAACAAAGGTGACCGAATTGGTTTAGTCGGAAAGAATGGTGCTGGAAAATCGACTCTTCTTAAAATCATCTTCTCCCAATCTGGTTTTACTAGTGGTTCTGTAAGTCTTCATAAAGAAAAGATTATAGGATACCTTTCTCAAGATATCGACTTTGAGTCTGGATGTACAGTTTTAGAAGAATCTGAAAAAGCCTTTCCTAGAATTAAATTTATACAAAAGGAACTTCTTTTCATTCAAGACCAAATCGTTTCTAGAACTGATTATGAATCCGATTCGTATTTAGATCTAATCAATAAGTCAACAGAGTTTGAACACGAACTTAATCTTATAGGTGGTTATACCTATCATTCGAATATAGAAAAGGTCCTTTTTGGTTTGGGATTTAAATCTGAAGACTTTCAGAATAATACCGAAACGTTTAGTGGAGGTTGGCGTATGCGTATAGAGCTTGCTAAAGTTCTGTTGGGAAATCCCGATCTTTTGCTACTCGATGAACCTACCAATCACTTAGATATTGAATCTATAGTTTGGTTGGAGAATTTTTTAAAGTCGTATAGCGGAGCCGTTTTATTAGTATCACACGATAGAGCCTTTTTAGATCAGGTTACCAATAGAACAATTGAAATAGCTAATGCTAAAGTGTATGATTATAAAGCTCCTTATACAAGGTATTTATTTTTAAGAGCAGAGCGTATTGAGCAACAATTGTCAGTACAAAAAAATCAAGAGAAAGAAATTAAGAGAACAGAGGATCTTATAGATAAGTTCCGTTATAAGGCCAGTAAAGCTTCTTTTGCACAGAGTTTAATTAAGAAACTCGACAAAATGGATAGGATAGAAGTAGATAATAATTCAGTTAAAAAAATGAATTTTTCTTTTCCGATGTCTAAACCTTCAGGAAAAGTAGTCTTAGAAATTCAAGCCTTGTCTAAAGCCTACGACGACAAGGAGATTATCTCTAATTTAGACATGGAAATTGCTCGGGGTGATCAATTAGCTTTTGTTGGTCAAAATGGTCAAGGTAAAACTACTTTATTGAAATGTATTATAGGACACACCGATTTTTCAGGTACTATTAAAGAAGGATATAACGTAGATCTCAGTTATTTTGCTCAAAATCAGGCTGAACTATTAGATTCTACTAAAACTGTTTTAAGTGTTATTGAAGATGTTGCTGATGATGCACTGCGTCATCGCTCACGAGATATGTTAGGTTCGTTTTTATTTTCTGGTGAAGATGTAGACAAAAAAGTTAGCGTATTGTCTGGTGGAGAGCGATCTAGATTGGCTTTATGTAAAATGCTTTTGCAAAGCTCTAATTTGTTGGTTCTAGATGAGCCTACAAATCATTTGGATATTAGTTCTAAGGAAGTGCTAAAAGCTGCCTTACGAGCTTATAAAGGCACTTTAATCATAGTTTCACACGATAGAGATTTCTTAGCTGGATTAACCAATAAGGTAGTTGAGTTTAGAGATGGATTCATCAAAACTCATATTGGCGATATTAATGATTACCTCGGTTTACGAAAAATCGAATCCATGCGTGAACTAGAGAAACGAACTAAGGTTATTGTAAACCCTGTAGCTGAACCGCTAGGGAAATCAGAGCGGAAAGCATTAGATAAGGATATAAAGAAAGTATCCAATCAATTGTCTAAGGTAGAAGGTCAGATTTCTGATTTAGAAGCGACTATAGAGTCCAATGATAAAGATTTGTCTGACCCTATTAAGAGTTCATCGTTACTTGCTGACGAGACTTTTTTTAAGAACTACCAATCGTCCAAAGATTCATTAGAAAGACATATGGAGAATTGGGGAGCACTAGAGGAGCAGTTGGAAAAACTGCTGGCTAAGCGTCCCTAAACTATGGAAAAAAAGCACCATTTGGCGCTTTTTTTTTACTTTATTCTTTTTTCTACACTAGCATCATTGTATAAGTAGATGAGGGTAGTTCCTTTTAAACTATAGTCGGGGTTTACTTCTTGCCCTAACATATTTACAACCTTTACCAAGGTTCTAATATCGTTTGGATGTATGTCTGCAGGGAGGTCGATTACCCATTGAGGGATAGAAGTAGAAACCTCTATTCTCAAACCTTGTGTATCCGGGAAGAAATAGTCCGCAATCATTTGATTTGTTTTTACCTGATATCCTTGACCAGGAATAAAATCACCGATTCCGTTAAAACCGAACTCAGGCCAGTAAACTTCGGCATCGTTGTTTTTAACAATTAAAATGTGTGTAGAAATGGCTTCTAATGTAGCTATCACATCTTGGCTTACTTTCCTTGTATAGCCAATGTTATTCCATCCATTTATAATATCAATTACTATAGGGCTTTCTAATTCTGCTATCTGAGCTAGATATTGGTCTTCTGATGCGTTAAAGTCAGCAATTGTAACCGACAGTAATGAGCTGGCATCAATAGATGCTTGTGTTGCCTGAGCAATTGTTAAATCTAATTCTATCTGCGCTTCTTGTGCAGCTAAGTCAGCTGTTGCTATCGTAGCAGAAAGTACATCGTTAGCTTCTAGAGATGCTTGCGTTGCTTGAGCAATTGTTAAATCTAATTCTGCTTGTGCTTCTAGTGCAGCTAAGTCAGCTGTCTCCATCGTAGTAACAAGATCTGATTGAAGGTTCGTACTGTATTCTACTTCTTCTAAATATGCACTTTGCCATGTTATACTACACGAACCTTCTAAATTACATGAAGCATTTGTGTCAAATTCCACAAAATGATCATTCGTACAACCTGGAGTTCCTAAACACGAACCATCATCTTCTTCAGCTGCTTCATTATAGTTACAGTAGTTTACATCCATACATCCATATATAGTTACGTTTAGATCTATTTCTGTAATTACAAAAGATCCATTTGTAGCATAACCAGAGAACAATGGATTAGCATTAAAGGCCATTACATCTCCTTCTGAATTTATTACTGCAAAAATAAGATCATTATCTCCTGCTTGTAAACCATCAATTTCGTCAGTTGAGGAATCATTCCCCCATAAAGCCATAGTGAAGAATCCATTTTGGATTAATGTTAAACCTACACATTCAGAAGTCGTACCATCATTATTTAGATCAAAAAAGGCTGCTACTGTACTTCCTTCCAATCCTAAGTTGTTACTCAAATTAAAACCTAAAGTCATATTTGCACCCGTATTAGTCGGGCTCACAAAATATGAGCTATTTATTCCTAAGTCTGAGATTGTTGTTGAACAAGAGCCATCATCACAACCTGGAGTATAACCTTGGTGGTAAAACTCAGTAAAGGAATTGTCTGTACATCCTGGTTTACCAGTACAAGATCCATTATCTATGGTCGCATTCTCAGTGTAATTACAGTCATCTATATCTGTACACCCATTTAAATAACAAGTTCCATTATCAGTAGTTGCAAGTTCATTAAAGTTTTCTGCCCATTCAGAAGTACATCCAGAAATACAATTAGGAGTTACTACAGCAGCAGTTATTTGGGCCATCATTGAATTCGTTGTATAAGATGTAGTGTTAGGCATTTCAACATCATATATATCTGATCCATTTACTAATTGAAATGTAATAACTTCACCTCCTAGTGCACCATCAACATTATTTGTAGATGAATCATCTCCCCAAACGGCTATTGAAGTTTGACTTAAGCCAACTAAGTTGGTAGAACCTATCACCAATCCGTTAGCGCTAATGGCCACTATATAGGCGTTCTCTTCTGTTATATTTAATGAACTTACAAATAGAGGGGTAAGCATTACTGTCATATTGGCTCCTGTATTCCCGTTGAAAGGTGCAGGGAAATCACATTGTGCTTTTGAAAATAAGGAAAACGAAATTGCGAAAATAATAGTAAGTAGGCTTTTCATTTGTAGGGGGTTTCTAGTTTTAAAGCTAACTTTATAGCAAAAATCATACCACAGTAACGACCTTAATTTGCCTTGAGTAAGTGTATGCTTACTGTGGCTTTTTCTCTATCTGGGAAATTGGAAGTATACTTAGTTATTGGTTGTAGTCCAGCATGTTTAGCTGCGTTTAAAAAACATTCCAATTCGATAATATATTGATCTGTATAGCCATGTGTAGCATCGTATGGAGTACTTAGACTTGTGCCAATATTTTTCGATGCTATACCGGTTGGTATAGAATGTAGCTCTACGATTAATAATCCATATTTTTTTAGATATGGAGTCCAGGACTTTAAATGGTTACTTAAATTTTGAAACAACTCGTTATTTGGTATTCTTCTTCCACGATATGCAAAAGCGCCATCCGAATTAGAATGTAATATCGTTTTATCTGGCTTGGTGTAAATTCTGTTATGGTCTAAAAAAGTTCTAGTATTTAATAATTCACCTAAGTCAATTTGATGTTTCGTTTGCAACATCTCTGCAAGTGATTTAGGATCGCTTATGTCACCAAATTCTACTTCTGCCCAAATGTCTGCCTCTGCCAAAGTTCTTCTGGTAGCAATTCGTGCTTTTTTGTTGTAATCTACGCCTATAATAAATAGTGGATGTTTCTCTAGTAATTCTCCTCGTTTTGTCTTGTTGTAAATCACATCGAAAACATGTTCTATAAAGGTGCCATCGCCACAACCTACATCTATAATCCCTTTGGGTTGCTCCTCTATTGGTTTATTAAAGAGTTCCACAATAATTTCATCTACTTTCTTGAAGTATGTTTTGTGTGCTCCGCCACTTCCCCATACATTCATGTATCTGTATACGTGTTTTTCGTGCCCTTCCGAATCATTTTCTCTGAATTTGTTTACATCGCCAGTAAATATAGTTTCTAAGTTAGCAAAGGTGGGTAAGTAAGAAACTGTTACACCATAAGCACTAGCACGTTTTGTGTAATATAATCCAGTTGCATTTAATTTTGGCCCCTCTTTAGTATAGGTTATAAAATTACAGGTGTTTAATATTTCTAGGAACCATTTAAACACATCATGCGGTATTGCTAATAGTTCAGCAGTTAGTTTCTGATCTATGCTTAGCGAATTTAATTTGTTATTTAGTCCAAGTGCTACCATCGTAGGTCCTAGTAGAACACCTTCCATATGTACATACATTCGTTTTGTAATACTGTTATTACTTTGCGAATTAAATATTTTCAAATGTTCCCACGCTTCTTTAAGTTCGGACATGTTATTTATTCCTGAAACAATATTTCGTGGTCGTACATGGAAGTTTTTCTGTAAATCGTAAAATAGTTGGTAGTCGTCTATTAGTAAAAAAGCCTCCCTTCCTTCCGGTAGTAACTCTAATTTAATTACTTCCGTACTGTTGTTTACCGTTCGATTTATGAAACCCTGTGATGCTAAAATTCTCAGTGCTACATTTAAGTAACCTTCGTTTGTTTTCACCTTTTTGTTTAACTCTTCTAAGCTCCAAGTATTCTTTGTTAAAAATAAGTCTATGATTTGTAGTTTTTTTAAAACGCAGATTGTTGGTATAAGTACCCATCCATCAAGATGTAGGAATATTTTTTTTCGGATCGAATCGCGTTCTAGTTTTGATAGTTGAATATTCATAGTTTTTTAAATAAAAAAAGCCTTCCATATTTTATGGAAGGCTTTGAATTAGTAGATATATAGACAAGGCCCGCCTGATTAGGAAGGACAACAGTAATTTGTATTTTTTTGTTTATTCATATTGTTAAATGTAAAGAATATTTTTTGATTTCAAAATGTACGTTCCAAAAAAAAAGCGGCTTCCGCCGCTTTTCTTATTTCTTTCTGAAGTATATTCTAATTGGAACTCCATGTAAATCGTACATATCTCTCATTTTGTTTTCAATAAACCTTTTGTAAGGATCTTTTACATATTGAGGTAAATTACAGAAAAATGCAAACGATGGCACCATGGTAGGAATCTGTGTGATGTATTTAATTCTCACATACTTCCCTTTATAAGATGGTGGCGGTGTAGATTCTGTAATCGGTAGGAACTTATTGTTTAATTCGGAAGTAGAAATTTTAGTATTCTTTCTTGCATATACTTCTACCGCCATTTCTACCGCTTTGAAAATACGTTGTTTTGTAGTCGCAGATATAAAGATAATTGGGTAATCGGTAAAAGGAGCAGTCTTCGCATAAATCATTTTGCGATAATGCTCTATGGTCATAGTTTCTTTGTTTTCAACTAAGTCCCATTTGTTAACCAGTACAACAATTCCTTTGTTGTTTTTTTCGGCTAGATGAAAAATGTTTAAATCCTGTGCATCGAAACCAATCGTTGCGTCTACCATAACAATACATACATCACTATGTTCAATAGCACGTATGGTTCTCATTACTGAGTAAAATTCTAAGTTTTCGTGAACTTTAGCCTTCTTTCTCAATCCGGCAGTATCTACTAAAGTAAATTCATTCCCGAACTGGTTGTAATGTGTATCAATAGAGTCACGAGTTGTTCCTGCGATGTCGGTAACAATATTTTTGTTTTGCCCCATTAAGGCATTTACTAAAGAAGATTTCCCAGCATTTGGACGACCAACAATAGCAAATTTTGGTAAGTCATTCTCATCTACTTCGTCTTCTTTCTCAAAAGAAGCGACTAAATCATCAAGAAGTTCACCTGTACCACTACCATTAATAGACGATAAAGGATAATATTCTCCAAGTCCTAAATTGTAAAACTCCATAGCAGCATCCATTCTCATGGCGTTGTCTACTTTGTTTACAACCACAAAAACAGGCTTATCTGTTCTGTGTAGAATTCGAGCTACATCCATATCTAAATCTGTAGTACCCGTTTCAACATCCACTACGAAAATTATCTGACTAGCTTCTTCAATAGCAATTTTTACTTGCTTGCGAATTTCACCTTCAAAAACATCTTCAGAGCCTGTAATATAGCCTCCAGTATCAATAACAGTAAAATCTCTACCGTTCCAATCTGAAGTTCCGTAATGACGGTCTCTTGTAACTCCACTTACAGAGTCTACAATTGCTTGACGTCTTTGCGTAAAGCGATTAAATAGCGTAGACTTCCCAACATTAGGACGACCTACTATGGCAACTAAATTCCCCATTTTGTGTTTATGTGTGGTAACCGAAACGCTTCAAGTCTTGATCGTTGTCGCGCCAGTTTTTTATTACTTTAACAAATAATTCTAAAAAGACCTTTTTCCCGAAGAATACTTCGAGGTCTTTACGAGCTTGAGTGCCTACTGTTTTTAAAGCTTTACCCTGATGCCCTATAATAATACCTTTTTGAGTTTCTCTGGCAACGTTTATTATAGCGCCAATTCGTATAATAGTTTCTTCTTCCTTAAAGGTTTCTACTACTACCTCCACAGAATAAGGTATTTCTTTTTGATAATTTATAAGGATTTTCTCCCTAATAATTTCCGATACAAAAAATCGTTCGGGTTTGTCTGTTAGTGCATCCTTTGGGAAATATGGAGTTCCTTCCGGAAGTAACTCCGTTATTTCGCCCATTATTTGTTCTACTCCAAAGCCTTCTATAGCAGATATAGGCAAAATCGTTGCTAAAGGCAATTGTTCCTTCCAATGATCTATTGCTTTTTCTACTCCTGCCTGATCTGAATTGTCAATTTTATTTATTAATAATAAAATTGGAATTTCAGTTGTCTTTAATCTTTCAAAGAAACTTGCATCCTTTAATGCTTTTTCTCCAATTTCTACCATATATAAGAATACGTCAGCATCTTGAAAGGCAGATTTAACAAACTTCATCATACTAGACTGAAGGTTGTAGTGCGGTTGAATAATCCCAGGTGTGTCCGAAAAGACGATTTGATAATCCTCTTCGTTAACTACTCCTAGAATCCGGTGTCTTGTAGTTTGTGCTTTGGAGGTGATAATAGACAATTTCTCACCCACCAGCTTATTCATCAAAGTAGACTTACCCACATTAGGGTTTCCTATGATGTTTACAAAACCTGATTTGTATTTTTTTTCTTCCATTTCGGCTGCAAAGGTAAGTAAAATATAAATCCAAAATCTCTTTTATTTTTCATTATTATATTGCTCGTAAAGCCTTAAATCAACACTCTATATCTGATAAACAGACTCTTATAAAAAAGATTAAAATATTAGTGGACTTAGCTTGTTTTCTAGAGACTCTTTGGCTTATATTTGCACCGCGGGGTGGAGCAGTTGGTAGCTCGTCGGGCTCATAACCCGAAGGTCGCTGGTTCGAGTCCAGTCCCCGCAACTACCAAAAGCCACTTTTAATTAAGTGGCTTTTTTTATGGACTAATTTTTGTAGTCTATTGAATCATTTATAGACGTAACACTTTTAGCTTAACTAAAATTCAACTTTCAGTATAACATTTCACTCAAATGAACAATTGGCGATCATACATATTAGGATTCCTTTGTATAGTTATCGTTTTTTACGAAGTTCCTAGCTCACATACTAACGCTACTGGAGCTCCTTCAGGCTATAGTGGTTCTGTATCTGACCTTCAAAATACCTGTGAAACTTGTCATTCTAATAACATTGTAAATTCCTTAGACTCTAATCACGTTCTTATTTCTTCAGAACTAGATTATCTAGCGCACTATAATTTAGGTCAATCATACTTTTTTGCCATTACTGCGAGTTCTTTTATGCTTAATAAATTTGGATTTCAAGCTTGTGTCGAAAATGAACTTGGCGAAAAAATTGGAACTTTAGTTATTGCAGATGCCATACAAACCCAATTGGTTGGCGATGGAACTTATATTACTCACACTCAATCAGGTTCTCAGGCAATTGGTCTTAGTACTTGGGTTTTTAACTGGATAGCCCCTTTGTCTCAACAAGGGGATGCAGTGCTTCATACTTCTGTTTTATTCTCCAATAATGATGGAACCACGCAAGGAGATCAAGTTCTTTATGAATCTCGAACTTTTGCAGAACCAAATTTTGGATGTACAGATCTTGAAGCATTTAATTTTAATCCCGATAATGACCTAGAAGATGGTTCTTGTCTCTATAGTTTGAACTCAGAGACTCTAAGTTTGAGTTTTCAGAACCTTATTGTTTCGGGCAGTTTTGGCGAAGAGTTGGAAATTCAACTAAATGTTCACAATACATCAGATGAAAGCTTACTCGTTCAGGCTTCTAGGATGCCCACACAACAATCTACACCTACAAATTGGTTTTGTTGGGGCGCTTGTTATACGCCTTCAGTTAGTGAAAGTGCTTCTAGTTTAGAAATCTCTTCGGGATCTTATCTAGATGAATTCAGCGGGCATCTTATTGCCGGATTGAATCCTGGTAATTACCCTATTGAGTACTGCTTTTATACCGAAAATGCAATAGATGATAGTATATGTGCTACGGTAACTTATAAAGTATTGGGAGATGTTTATGGTTGTATAGATCCAAATGCGCTCAATTATAATGGGTCTGCAACCTTAGACGATTTAAGCTGTATACTCTTTCCTACTCCATTATGGGAATTCTCTGAATCGTATGGAGGAATTCACTCAATCGCTTTAAATACAGATGCCGTCATCACAATAAACGATTCTAACATTTCTGTTGGAGACTGGATTGGTGTTTTTTACGAAACTGATTCAGGTTTAGTTTGTGCAGGGTATACATTGTGGTTAGGCGAAAACGTTAATCTTACTGTACACGGATTTGATCCAGAATCTGAGCAAGGATTTTTATTAAATGACGAATTTATTTGGCAGGTATGGGATGCCTCGGAGGGTGTGAGCTGGCCCATGATCGCTACTTATAGTCCTTTGCAGCCCAACAATCAATATTTCCAAATTGACGGCTTCAGTTCAATCCTTGCAATGAGTAATATTAACCCGATTAGTTCTCAGGATTTTGACATACCTAATGGTTGGTCTATATTTTCTACATATATATCCAATTTAGATATGAATGCTATGACATTATTTGAACCCATAGTAGATGATTTAATTATTGTGAAAAACAATAACGGAGAGGCTTATATTGTAGAGTATCAGTTTAATGCTATTGGTGATTTTGTTAATGGACAAGGTTATTTAATGAAAACAAGTTTGGCTGTAAATTTAGTCTTTAATGGAGATTATGTTAAGCCGATTCAATTCCCAATTTCACTTCAGGAAGGATGGAATATGGTAGGGTATCTTTATACCGAATCCGTACATTCGGCTATTGTATTTGAAGAATTACTCGATCAAGACCTTATCCAAATCGCAAAAGATTATCAAGGAAATGCGCTAATTCCTGGCTGGGAATATAATGGTCTAGGCATGATGAATCCTGGAGAGGGATATCAGCTGAAGGTGAATCAACAAGCTATTCTTCAATATTAGTTACTAGCACTCTATATTTGAGGCGTTTTTTTTGTAAATTGGACTTCTAAAATTATCTTATGAAAAAAATTATTGCATGTGTTGCACTTTTATCTTTAATGGTAAGTTGCACTAAAGATTTAGGAACGCTCCAGAACGTGAGCACCAAAGATTTTAAAACAGATCAGCAATACGAGTTAGCTTTAAAACAACAATCGTTTACAGCTAATTCTCTTGAAGCATCTGTTGATTTAGCCTTAAAATCAGTACCAAATTCATCCTTTTTAAAGAACACAAAAATTAGTTCTAAAGGAAAGAAAATTACGATTGTAACAGATGTTTGGTCAATGTCTAAAAGAAAACCAGAGAAAAATAAAGATTTACAATTAAATAAATACAAAAAGCCAAAAGGTCAATCTTCTCAAAAAAGACCTTCTGCAGAGTTAATTGCTAAACTTAAAAAAGGAATGCAAGTTACTTGGGATCATCCTAAAGCAGGTGTAGGTTCTGGTGTAATTGTTAGTATTTCGGATATGTTTGCTCAAATAGAAAAAGTGCTAGATAAAGATGGTAAACCAGGGAAATCTGTTAAATTACCTTTAGAAGTTTTGAAGCCTGCTAAAAGAAGATAATCTGTAATTAGATTCCGGATTCACCAAAACATTCAACAATGAGAACTTTTATTTTTGGATTAGTTAGCCTTTTTTCTTGTCAATTATTTGCACAAAATATGGATGATAGAGGTTACATAGTAACTGAAGGAGAAGCAGTTCCAAACTTTGAATTATTATTACTTGATGGCGACTCTGTTTCAAATGAGATGCTTTTAGGTAAGGTGGTCGTTTTACAGTTTACCGCTTCTTGGTGTAGTGTATGTCGTACAGAAATGCCTCATTTAGAATCTGAAGTTTGGCAACAATTTAAAGAGGATGATTTCACTCTTATAGGAATTGACTTAAAAGAAGATGAGGCAACTACCAGAGCTTTTATAGAGAAAATTGGGGTTACTTATCCTATAGCTTTAGATTTAGACGGAAGTTTGTTTGAGCTATTTGCAGGACCTAAAGAGGGAGTTACACGAAATATAGTAATCGATAAAAATGGGAATATTTCATTTTTAACGCGACTTTATGAAAGAGAAGAGTTTGAAAAAATGATTTCGGTGATTAAACTAGAATTAAAGAAGTAAAAAAAAAGGAGCCAATTGGCTCCTTTTTTTAGTTTACAGTAATATGAGCTGCAATTTCTACTGCCTTTTTCACTAAGTCTTCAACAGGGTCATCGCCAAAAGTTAGTGCTACTGCCATTCTTCTATATGGTCTAGTCGTTGGTTTCCCAAATAGTTTGAAATCGCTGTTTTTATATGAAGCAGCTTTATTTATTCCAGAAAATATAGGTTGTACATTACTTTCATTTTTTGCTAAAATAACAGCACTTGCACCATTCCTCTCTAAGGTTATTTCATTTACAGGAATACCTAATACTGCACGTGCATGTAATTCGAATTCCGATAAATTCTGAGTATTTCCTAAAGTTACCATTCCTGTATCGTGCGGTCTAGGAGATAGTTCAGAAAAATAGACTCCTTCCTTTCCAATAAAAAATTCGACTCCCCAAATACCAGATCCTCCTAATGCATTTGTGACCTCTTTAGCCATTTTTTGCGCCTCAATTAAACGAGTATAAATCATTGGCATAGGTTGCCAGCTCTCTTGGTAGTCTCCACGTTCTTGACGGTGACCAATAGGAGGACAAAACAATGTTTCCCCATTGTCTTGAGTAAGTGTAAGTAAAGTTATTTCGTAGTCGAAGTCCACAAATTCTTCTACAATAACCTCCATTACATCACCTCTAGATCCTTCTAACCCGTATTCCCAAGCATTGAGTATATCGGCATCGTTTTTTATTACAGATTGTCCTTTTCCCGAACTAGACATTAATGGTTTTACAACACAAGGCATTCCACAAATGGCTACACCTGCTTTTAATTCTTCGTAAGAAGTGGCATAGCGATATTTTGCTGTTTTTACGCCTACCTCTATTGCTGCTAAATCGCGAATTGCTTTGCGATTCATAGTATAGTTTGCTGCTTTTGCACTGGGCACTACTTTTATACCTTGCTTTTCGTAGTTGTAAAATTGCTCTGTACGAATAGCTTCTATTTCTGGTACAATAATGTCTGGTTTATGTTTGGCTACTATTGCGTCTAAGGCATTGCCATCTAACATGTTTATTACTTCCGAAGCTTGTGCTACCTGCATAGCTGGAGCGTTATCGTAAGAATCTACTGCGATAATATATTGGCCTAATCGCTGACATGCAATCACGAATTCTTTTCCGAGCTCGCCAGAGCCTAAAAGCATAATTTTATTTCTCATGGTGTAAAAGTAATTTATTCAACCAAATAACCCTGCTTAGGTTTTAGTTTAGTTCGGAGTGTATTTGCCCATTTTAGATCCACAATAATGAAAGCATCGTAGGCTAGATCGGTAACTTTTTCTGTGCCAGTTTCTATAAAGAGAATATTTTCTAAGACGCTAAATTCCTTTAGGTGAATTAGATGATGTTCTGCAATTTTTAGGGCGTCAGGTCCACTAAAATTCCAAACTAATTTTGCTTTTTGAGGCATTTATTTAATGTTATTTGAATGAATATAATCAGCGATTATAGTCGCTAGATTTGTTGCGGCCTTAGGGTAGTTTCGAAACCATAATTCGGGTTCTATTAATTCTAATTCTCCCAAAGCCAATGTATTGTTGTTATCGTAGAAAATATCGACTCTTGCATACATTGTTTTATGTGGGCAGGCCGCTAAGGCTTTAGTTGCAAAGTCAATTTCTATTTGCTTAGGCTGATATTCTTCGACTGTTCCACCAAAATCATCCTGCACTCTAAAATCACCTTTTTTAGCTTTTTTTAATACCGCGTGCGAATATTCCCCTCCTATTATTATCAGACTTATCTCTCCCTGTTCCTGTATTTTATATTGGAATTTTTGAAACAGCATCCCTTCCTCTGTTATGAGTCTCTGTAGGTCTAATTCGTGTTGATTATACTCAGAAGCACTCACTAAAAAGGTTTCTCTTGCTGCTCCAGCAATAGCTGGTTTAAGTACTGCTTTGTCCCAAGAAGTCTTAGAAAACACATTAGCCAAAGTCTCTTTCGATCCTTTCTCTATAAATAGGGTAGGAGGTATGTTTACTTGTTTGTCTTGAAGTTCTTGTAAATAGTGCTTGTCTAAATTCCAATAAATTACTTCAGGACTATTAATAAATTGCAGGATTTTTTGTGTTTTAGAAAACCATTTAAAGAAGTCTTCGAAACGCTCAAAATAATCCCATGTTGTCCTGAAAATAGCATACTTGCACTTTGCCCAATCGAAATCAGGTGCATCCCATGCTTTTTTAATAACCCTAAGCTCTTTTTGTTCTAATGCTATTTTAACCAAGTCATCTTCTAATAGAACTTGGTCTATATACCAATCTTTTTCTATTGGATTCTCGTACCTCGAGTCTGTGAGGATAACAATATCGTAGTTCATTTGCTTTGGATGCTATGCTATTCTAGAATTTATCTATTTTGCTTAATAGTGTTACCGATTGTTATTATCTGAGTCTCTTTATGGTTGTCAGAACTTAAACTTACCAAATACATTCCATCGTTTTGTGTAGATAAATCAATTTCGATGGTCGCTTTTTTATTGGTAATATATTTATCAAGATTAACCTCTAGCACCTTATCTCCAAGCAGATTAAATACTTCTAGCTTTGCATTCTCTGGTAGGTTAAATTCTACAGACATTAGCCCATTACTCGGGTTAGGGAAAATAGAAAGAGAATTATTGAGTGCTAGTGTCTCATCAATGCCAACTGTAGTTAGTGCGGTCGTAATTGCTTCCACAACTCCATCAAAACTAATAGATCCATTGTTTTTATTATATAGTACTGAATGGTCAGTTCCTGCTAAAACGACTACTTTAGGCATACCATCAGTTCCATAATCACTCATGTTAATAGCTGATGATGAAAAGGCAACATGGTTTTCCATACTGTTTGTATTTCCCCAGCTCGAAATACTCGAACAGCTCGTATTTGCGTAATCATCTGTTAAATAGAACTCTATTTTACCAGGATGACTTTCAGAAAAAGTTTGAACTGCATCGTATGCACGACTTCCGAAGTAGGAGCAAGATCCACATGGCATAACCCAAGCAATAACAATAATTTTGCCTTCATCCAATTCATCGAAAAGAGTATACGAAACACCTTCGCAATCTTCTTCTGTGAAATTTGTGGCAGTTTGTGCTTTTGCTTGAAAGTTTAGACTTAGAAAAAAGAGTCCAATTAGAGTCGAGAGTATTTTCATTGGGGTTTATTTAAAAGTTTTCAAATATAGGAAATTTTAGAATGCTTAATTTTCATACATATAGAAAAGAAAAAACCCTTTTCGTGAAAACGAAAAGGGTTTTAGTTGTGGGCCCACCTGGGCTCGAACCAGGGACTTTCTGATTATGAGTCAGATACTCTAACCAGCTGAGTTATAGGCCCTAATTTAATCGTTTTTCACTAAGAGTGATTAACCATTTAATTAGGCTGCAATAATACACAATATCTCTTTATCTTGCAACGAAATAGAGAGATATGCTAGTAGGAATAAAAAATATAATTTTCGACTTGGGAGGTGTTATTTATGCCATCAATTACAAAACGACTATTCGTGCTTTTGAATCCTTGGGAATCAACGATTTTGAAGGTATTTACGCTAAAGCAGGCCAGTCGGATTTATTCGATAAGTTAGAAAAGGGTGAGATTAGCAAGAATGAATTCTTTGATGAAATCAATAAATTCTTACCAAATCCTTTAAGTGCTATTCAAATTACGAGTGCTTGGAATGCTATGTTGATTGGTTTTATGCCGGATGCTATCGAAAAATTAAAAGACTTGGGTAATGGTTACCGTCTTTTTCTATTGAGTAATACCAATATTTTTCACATCGAAGAGATTAAATCACGAGTAGGTGAAGTCTTTTTTAAAGAGTTTTGCAACTTATTCGAGACGGTCTACTTGTCGCATGAAATCGCCTTACGTAAACCGCATACAGATGTGTTTGACCACTTAGTGAAAGCAAAAGGTTTAGTTCCTTTAGAAACTCTGTTTATAGACGATTCTCCGCAACATGTAAAAGGGGCTTTAGATTCCGGTTTAAAAGCCTACCACTTAAAAGATGGTGAGAAAATAGCTCAGCTTTTACCGTGAGGGCTCGGTTTTAAGTTTTTGTCTAAGTGAACAAAAACAACTTCATCTAAGGTGATGATTGTTTTATGACTCTGCTTTACTCTTGCGATGCACTTTACTGTAATAGAACTCCTTCCAAATTGCATAGTCTCGAAACCTATTTCCACAACATCTCCTGTAAATGCAGGATTTAGGAAGTTTATCTCCGACATAAATTTTGTTACAATATTCGGACTGTCTAGTTGACACATTACAAAAATAGCTGCTTCTTCATCAATCCACCTAAGTAAGGTGCCTCCAAAAAGAGTGCCTCCAGCGTTCAGGTCTTCAGGCTTTACAAGTTTACGAGTATGGTATATCATAGCTTATTCTTTAATTTCCTGACAGAGTTCTACTAAAACACCTTTTGTGTTTTTTGGGTGTATAAAACAAACCCATTTATTGTCTGCACCACGTTTCGGTTCATCGTTTAAAATTGTAAAACCTAATTCCGACATCCGTTTCATTTCTGCTTTAATATCCTTTACCGCAAAGGCTATATGGTGTACGCCTTCTCCTTTTTTAGCTATAAATTTTGCAATAGCACTTTCGGGATTAGTAGCTTCTAAAAGTTCAATTTTACTCTCACCAGTTTGGAAAAATGACGTGCTTACGCCTTCACTTTCTACCTTCTCCATTTTGTACGGAGCTATACCTAAAAGGTTTTCGTAAATAGTATTTGCCTGTTCTAGATCTTTAACAGCAATTCCTATATGTTCAATTTTCTCTACCATTATTTTAGGTTTTGCATGTGATGTAGTTTATGGTACTTGCCTTCTAGTTGAAGTAATTCTTCATGCGATCCTTGTTCTACTACTTCACCATCTATAATTACTACTATTTTATCAGCATTTTGAATAGTAGAGAGTCTATGCGCAATTACAATAGACGTTCTATTCGCCATTAGTTTAGTGAGTGCATCTTGTACTAGTCTTTCAGATTCTGTATCTAAGGCTGAAGTTGCCTCATCTAAAATTAGTATAGGCGGGTTTTTCATTACCGCCCGTGCAATACTTAATCGTTGTTTTTGTCCTCCAGAGAGCTTGTGTCCACCATCGCCAATATTGTGCTGATAACCCTTTTCAAATTTCGAAATAAACTCATGTGCATTTGCGATTTTTGCAGCTTCCATAACTTTAGCTGGATCTGGATTGTCTATACCAAGTGCTATATTATTAAATATAGAATCGTTGAATAAAATTGCATCTTGGGTTACAATACCCATAAGACCTCGTAAGTCGGCTAGCTTATAGTCTCTAATGTCTGTGCCGTCAATTTCTAAACTACCCCCATTTACATCATAATATCTAGCGATTAAATTAGCGAGCGTACTTTTTCCCCCACCAGATTGACCTACCAAAGCAATCGTTTGGCCTTTTTTGATTTCTAAATTGATATTCTTTAATACAGCCTTGTCTGTATAGGTAAATTTAACATCCTTAAACTGAATAGATTTATTAAAATCCTCTATCGTTAGCGCATCATCCTTTTCTTTTACTTCTATTTCAGCTTCTAAAATTTCAGTAATTCGTTCTGCTGATGCTGAACCTCTTTGGATACTATAATACCCCTGTGAAAGAGATTTTATAGGTGGAAGGATTTGTGAGAAAATAACAATAAACCCTATAAACGCCTGAGGACTTAAGGAGCTGTTTTCTGGGTTTAACTGGCTCTCAAAAATTAAATTCCCTCCGTACCAAATAACAACTACCATTACCATGGTACTCAAAAATTCACTCATCGGCGAAGCCAAATATCTACGTCGTTGTATACTCGACATTATATTCTGATGCTTCTCTAGCTCCTCTTCGAACTTTCTGTTTATCTGTTTTTCAGCATTAAATGCCTTTATTACTTTAAGTCCAAAAATATTTTCTTCAATAGCCGATAATATCTGTGCTATTTGAACCTGCCCTTTACGAGATTTACGTTTTAAACTTTTACCTATGTTTCCTATAATAAAAGCTGCTATCGGAAATAAAAAGAAAACGACTAAGGTTAATTTAGCACTCATCATCACTAGTAAAAAAATGGATGAAATTATGTTTACTGGATCACGAACAATAAGCCCTAGGGTACTCATCATAGAGGCTTCTACCTGATTTACATCAGTTGTCATTCTCGACATTAAATCTCCTTTTCTCTTTTCAGAAAAATAAGCAATAGAAAGTAATGACATTTTGGTATGTAAAGCTCTGCGCAAATCTCTCGATATTCCTGTTCGGATAGGTACTAATGTGTATTGTGCTAAATAGCGTGTAAGGTTTTTAAGAAAGAAGGCTAAAATAATCCCAAAACATATGTAAGCCAACGCTTTAGATGGGCCTAATTGCTCAATAGACGAGTTCATCCAATACGATATAGAGTCTTTTACCCAGTCTATAGAAAGTTCTCCTGTTGGTTTTGTACTTATTGATTGGTGTGTGTCGAATAAGATACCCAACATTGGAATTACCAAGGTGAAAGAAAATAAGCCAAAAACGACCGACAGGATATTCAATAATGCATTAAGTAAAGCCATACGTTTGTATGGGTACGCGAATTTTAATATTTTATAAAAACTGTCCATTTCGATTTATTCCTTTTAGGATTATTTTTAAGCCTCTTGCAAAGATACTATTCAATTTGATATAGCTTAAATACTCAAGACTAATCTATGCGAACTTGTTTAAGAGCGTAGAACCAATTTGATTGTCTATCTTTGCCGCATGGAAAGTACAAGACAGAAAAAAGTAGGCCGTCAGATTCAAAAAGACATCGCACAAATATTAATGACCAGAACAAGTTCTATCGCTCCAGGTGCAATTATATCGGTGTCTTTGGTTCGTATGAGCCCCGATTTATCGTATGCTAAAGTGTATCTAAGTGTCTTTCCATTAAAAGATAAAGAAGCATTTTTAAAAGCGGTAAGTATTCAAGGAAAAGAAATAAGAAATGAGTTGGGTAAACTAGTGCGTCATCAATTGAGAATAGTTCCAGAATTATCCTTTTTTATTGATGATTCTGTGGATTATGCTGAAAATATTGACCGTCTTTTAAAAGGCGACTCAAACAATACTCCAGAGTAGTTTTGAATATTGCTCTTTACATAGCACGTCGCTATTTGTTTTCTTCAAAGAGTAAAAATGCTGTAAACAGTATTACTGCAATATCCGTTCTTGGTGTTGCTATAGGTACACTAGCTTTAGTGGTAGTCTTGTCTGTTTTTAATGGATTTGAAACGCTTATAAAGTCTATGTACCAAGAGGTCAATTCCGATTTTGAGGTTCGGTCTACTGTCGCAAAGAATTTTGCATTTTCTACTGATGAACATGAGCGTCTAAAGTCACTTTCTTCTTGGAGAATGATCGCCCAATCTTACGAAGAAAAAGTCTTAATTCAACATTCAGAAAAGGAGCAAATAGCACTACTCAAAGGGATAAGTGCGTGGCCTGAAGATGCTGTGCTACCTATCGAAAATCATTTGTTTAAGGGAAGTAGTTTTAGAGCCTATCCTGAAGGATATTGGGCAATTATTGGCCAGTCTTTAGCGTATACGTTAGCTGTTTCTGTAGAAGGTATACAAGATGTTTTGAAGGTTTTTGTGCCCAATCAAAAGGCTCGTGTTGGGCAGTTTTCTGAAAATACTTTCATAGAGCAACAGTTCTTAGTTTCAGGAGTATTCTCTGTTCAATCGGAATACGATGCTTCTTATATAATTTCGGATTTAAACACCGTGCAGTCCTTTTTAGATAAACCGAACCAACTTACCAGTTTGGCTTTTTATGTAGATAATACTAGTGACTTAGACTTGGTACAGGCAAAGTTAGTCGACTTTTTTGGTGCAGAGTTCGAGGTGCAAAATCGTTTTCAACAACAAGAGTTTCTTTATAAGGTTTTGCAAACTGAAAAGTGGGCTATATTTTTCATCCTTTCTTTTATCCTACTTATTGCCACTTTTACTATTGTGGCTTCTGTAGTAATGATTGTTTTAGAAAAGAGAAAAGATATTTCTAGCCTTTGGGCTATGGGAACTCCTGTGCTAACAATTCAAAAAATATTCTTTTACGAAGGCTTATTAATTACACTTTTTGGAGGTGTGCTCGGGTTGGTTTTAGGCGTAACTTTGAGTTTGGCTCAACAGCATTATGGCTTTATTCGGCTCGGTTCTCAAGGAGCTTTTATTGTAAATGCCTATCCTGTAGAGGTGCATTTACAAGATGTTGTTTTAATACTAGGTACTGTAGTGGGTATAGGAATGCTGATTACCATCATTCCCGTTAAACTGCTGAAAAATAAATTCATTCAGGATTCCTAAAAAATAAACAGTAGCTAAGGAGTAAGATTCGAGGAGTTAAGAAGGTTTTTCTTAAATAACATCTGTATCATCTAAGTATTTTTTTCTTACCTAATATCCCTAAAACTGATGTCCTTTAAATTTAATCGCAATCTCATCTAAAATAGCAAAAAGCTCTTCGGGCGAATCTGTGGTCACTAATTTTCTTCGGTACTCCTTTACGCCAAACATGCCCTTAAAGTAGTTGGTGTAGTGTCTACGAGTTTCTACCACTCCTAAAACGGGTCCTTTCCAATCGAGTGCTCTTTGTAGATGCTGTCTACAAGCTGCAACACGTTCGTCTATAGTTGGTGGGGCTAATTTAGTACCAGTTTCTAAAAAGTGCTTTATTTCGTTGAAAATCCAAGGGTAACCAATCGAAGCTCTTCCAATCATCATCCCGTCTACGGCATAACGATCTTTCATCATTTTTGCTTTTTCTGGAGAATCGATATCTCCATTTCCAAATACAGGGATATTTAAACGAGGATTGTTTTTTGTTTCTGCAATTAGAGACCAATCTGCCTCGCCTTTATACATTTGTTTCCGCGTTCTACCGTGTATAGAAATAGCTTGTATACCTACATCTTGTAATCTTTCGGCAACCTCAACTATGTACTTACTTTCCTCGTTCCATCCCAAACGAGTTTTTACGGTTACGGGTAGATTGGTAGATTTTACAATCTCCGCGGTCATCCGAACCATTTTAGGTATGTCTTGTAGAATTCCAGCTCCAGCACCTTTACATGCAACCTTTTTTACTGGGCAGCCGTAGTTAATGTCTATTATATCTGGATTAGCTTCGGCGGTAATTTCTGTTGCTTCACGCATCGACTCGATGTCGTAACCAAATATTTGAATTCCAATTGGACGCTCATATTCAAAAATATCTAGTTTTTGAACACTTTTTGCCGCATCTCTAATTAGTCCTTCGGAGGAGATAAATTCTGTGTACATTAAATCTGCTCCGTGTTGCTTACACAACTCACGGAATGGTGGGTCACTGACGTCCTCCATAGGAGCCAATAATAAAGGGTACTCACCAAGTTCTATATTTCCTATCTTTACCACAATTCGAAATTTTGCCAAAAATACAAAAAACTCATGGAATTTAAAATCATTCAAAAGACAAAAGGTGCTTGGACTAATACTTCTTATTCTACCTTATTGTATTTACTCTTAGTTGTTATTTTAGGCGGACTAATTAGTTCGTATTTACTAGGTGGAATTGTCTGTCAGTTGGTTTATGGAATTAGCTTTTTCTCAAGCTCTCATCAAGTTTTCGACATCTCAAATCCCGATATGATGAATGCGATGAAAACAATGCAATTGTTTAATGCAGTTGGAATGTTTGTTTTACCTCCAGTTGTATTTCTACACCTACGAGGTTTGCCTTTTTCCAATTACTTAAAACTAGGAAATCCTCTAAATGGATTTACTATCGTTAAGATTTTTGTTCTAGCATTAGTAATGATTCCTTTAGCTAATTTTTTAGGCTCTTTAAATGAGTCTATTCCCTTCCCCGAATTTTTAAATTTCTTAAAACTGGCCGAAGAACAAAGCCTTGTCTTAACAGAGCAGTTTTTAGTTATGGATTCTATTTGGGATTTAGGAATTATGATATTAATAATGGGTGTACTTGCTGCAGTAGGTGAGGAGTTGTTATTTCGTGGAATACTTCAGAATTTGTTTCACAATTGGTCTAAGTCTAAGCATCTTGCTGTTTGGCTTACTGCTTTATTGTTTAGTGTTATTCATATGCAGTATCATGCCGTTTTACCACGTTTCTTTTTGGGTGCCTTTATTGGTTATGTATATGTTTATTCGGGTAGTTTAAGGTCTTCTATTTACCTCCACTTCTTTTACAATACGAGCTTAGTTATTCTTAGCTATTTAATACAGCACAACCTCGTTTCTGAATCATGGGAGCGTATAGGTGTAAATGGACTAGGTACTTCTATAATTGCCTTAGTATTGCTTTTTAGCTTTTCTTACAAATGGTTTAAGGATCGTACGCGTTTAACTTAATTTATTTGCAAAAAA
>CAJWJW010000002.1 GCA_913041775.1 uncultured Flavobacteriales bacterium | reverse complement strand
CATGCTCCTCTGGTCGTTTATAAAACCGCCTATTCTATTTAGTTTTCACCCTTGCGGGCGTACTTACTAGGTGGGACGCTTACGCGTTAGCTGACCTAACAATAATATATATTGCTGGAAGCGTCCATCGTTTACGCCTGAGACTACGAGGGTATCTAATCCTCTTTGCTACCTCAGGTTACAGGTCGAGTGGAAGTAATTTATTAGTTGGCTGCTTTTCGCCTTTGGTGTTCCCGCTGAGATGAAACGAATTGCACCTCTACCCCAACAGTTCCGCTCAACTTCATAAATCCTCTATCAAGTTAGTATTGAATATTTACTTCGAGTTAAGCTCTTAGTCCATACTCAACTTGTACTTGTCACCTTATCCTTCTTTACACCCAATCATTGTGAATAACCCTTGCTCCTCACGTATTACCGCAGCTGCTGGCACGCGATTGGCTGGAGCTTCTTATTTAGGTACCGTCTTTATTCGTTCCTAATGAAAGAGGTTTACGATCATATGATCTTCTTCCCTCACGCGATCTTGCTGGATCAGGCTTTCGCCCATTGTCCAATATTCCCCACTGCTGGCTCTCAAAGGAGCCCGGGCCTTGTTTCAGTCCCGGCGTGGCCATACACCCCCTCAGGCTGGCTAAGGATCTTTGACTTGGTAAGCTATTATCCCACCAACTATCTAATCCTAGATTAGCGCCTCAAACAACGATATAATCTTTATAAATATTCAGTATCAAACTGAATTGTTTGGTAGCTTCTAAACCATTACTCACTCGTACGCTATGATTTTTAAACTCTTAAAATTGTCGAATAAAAGATAAAAAACATTAAACTCGCATGTGTTATGCAGATCGCTAGGGTTCATTCAGAGCCAAGATCAAACTCTATTTAATTAGTACCACTTGTTAATTTTATAACAATAATTGATCTTAAACTTAAATACGCTTTTGTATTTAACTAAATCAATGGTAAATATGGCTTTCCATATAATAAAGTAATCATAAAGATTACTTCCTTGTTTTTATTAGAAGAATATTTATATTCTTATAGATCTAATAAAATAACACCTGTCTTTATTTTATGTAAACAGGGCGAAGCGAGATTTGAACTCGCGGTAGGTTCGCTACTTTAGTTTTCAAAACTAACCCCTTCAACCACTCAGGCATTCGCCCTTAAATTAAACTAAGAATAAATAATAGAAAAGTACTCTAACAGATTAACCATTTAAAAGGTGAATCATTTCAATAGAAATAGAACCACGAACTCGTGAATAAACAACTAAAATAGCTAAACCAATAGCTGATTCTGCCGCTGCTACTGTTAGAATAAATAAAGCAAAAATTTGACCCATAAAGTCATCTAAATATACAGAAGATAAAACAAAATTAAAATTTACCGCTAATAACATCAATTCTAAAGACATTAGCATAATAATGATATTTTTCTTGTTTAGAAAAATACCTCATACACCAAGAAAGAATAAAATGAAACTAACAGTTAAATACTTGAAAGCGTCGATAGGCATAAATTAAACTTTTAGGCAATCGTAATATTAAGTATAATTAGAAAAATATAATTATCCGCAGCAGGACTTGAACCTGCACGCCGTAAAGCAAGAGATTTTAAGTCTCTCGTGGCTAACCAATTACACCATGCGGACTATAATATACTGAATCTAATAAAGGGCGATTAGAGGGGCTCGAACCCTCGGCATCCACAGTCACAGTGTGGCGCTCTACCAACTGAGCTATAACCGCCTATTTTACTTTTTAGTAAATTTTTGTTGAAATTTGTCCAGTCGAGAACCTTTCTTAACTGTTTCTGTTGATAATAAAATATGACTAAATTGTTGTCGAGTCTCATTTAGACTTTCATCAAGCCAAGCTCCATGTGTTGATGGATCTAAAGTGTTTTCCAACGAAAATATATTTGAGTAACCAGTACTTTTAAGTTCTGAACCTGTTCCTACTTGATTTAATCGAGAAACTTTTTTTAATTTACAAGAAGGCTTTAACTTTTTTAAGTAAAGAGTATCAAATTCAAATTTAGAACTAACTAAATCTGAATGTAAAATACGACTTTTATGCTGGTTTACTATTTTATTCGACATCGATTTTAACTGCTTTATATTTAAAGATGGATTTGCGTAACGTAGAGATTTATAAGAAATACGTTTTATATAAGATTGTTTCATTTATATTTTATGAAATAACATCGGAAATAATTTTAAGCTCTGTTTGCACCGCCTAAAAACTTATATGTTAAAATCCCCAAAAAATACAAAGTATCGGAAACGACAACAAATGCCTTTGAGCTCTACTCCAGCCTCACGAGGTACACAAATAAATTTTGGAGTTTATGGTTTACAAGTTAACGAAACAAAATGCATATCAGCGGAACAATTGGAGATCTGTCGACGAAATTTACGACGAATTATAGCCCGTAAAACAAGTATCTGAATTAGATCTTTCCCCTACCGACCGATGTTTGCCAAAGATGCTGGGCAACGAATGGGTAAAGGTAAAGGTGAACGTACTGGTTGAGTATGCCCTGTACGAAAAGGACAAATTATTGTTGAAGTAGGAACTGGTGTTAATATTTCTATTATCCGTAAAGCTTTTCGATTAATCTCGTTTCAACTTGGAGTTTCTACAACACTCGTTGAAAAAAATAAACTTATTATTAGATAGAAGATCGTGCTAAAAGGACACATTTCATGAAACCATTATCTCGTAACTCACGTGTTGAGATCGGTCCAAAAATACGTGTTCCCATAGGTGCTTTATCTTTTCGATTTGTTAGCAGAGCACAAGCGTTTTCACCAAATGAAATTTTCATACCATTTTTTTGGCGTATACCAAATTTTGTTCGTAAAACTACAGCAAGACAAACATCTTTTTTTTTAATTTTTCGATGAGGCCGGCTTTTTTTAATGGAAACAGTAATGATATCACCTACTTGGGCTGTTTTAGCTCGGGATTTTCCAATGATACGAATACATTGACCAATACGGCCTCCTGAATTATCAGCTACTTTTAATATTGTTTGAACTTGGATCATTATTTTTATGTTAATCTAAAATAATTCAAAAATTTTTATTCGGAATGGCATGACTTGAACATGCAACCTTTTGCTCCCAAAGCAAATACACTACCAATTGTGTTACATCCCGTATAATTACTATTTTACGCTTTATGATCACCTTGAATCTATCAAACTAAACAAATAGACTCTCCACCCATGCTGTTAGAAGATTTCAAGATTTCTTGATGTGTTAAAACTCCACTTGATGTTGAAAGAACCATTGTCTTAGTTAAGCCTCAACCTTGTGTTTTGGAGTGTTGTTTTAATTTTTTTTTTGAAAGATATACTCGTTTTGAAGGAACGGATACTCTTTGAATATTTTGTATAGCTGGCAAAGAATTATGATATTTTAAATAAACTTTAACAGAAGCTGCTCCCTCTAAAAAACTTTCGTAATGTAATATATAACCAGAACGAATTAAAGTATTTAATAGATGAAGAATTTTATTAGATTTTGGAACAATTACGGAATCAAAACTACGTGTATAACCATTTCTAATTCGCGTAATAGCATCTCCTAAAGGATCGTTATTTCGACGCATGTGTTTTAGGGAAATAACCGGTTTTAATATATTAGCATTTGTTGAGTTCATCAATTTTGTGCATTTGATCCTTTAAACATTTATAAAAAACACTGTTTCATTAAAAGCCCACGGCTATAAGATTTAGAGAATATTTCTCTAAATAAACGTGTAGAATTAATACGGTAATCAATCACACCCGAATAAAAGACCTGCAACGAAGATAAATCACCCTAGTGTAAATGGAAGAAAAGATTTTCAACCTAAATACATTAACTGATCAAATCGGTATCGAGGAAAAGCTGCTCGAACTCAAATAAACCCGAATAAAATAGCAGTAATTTTAATACCCATTCAAAAAGGACCTGGAATGATTGCAAATCCAAAAGGAATTAAAGATAATCACCCACCAAAGAAACATAAACTTGTTAGAGCACTCATCATAATCATGTTTGAATACTCTCCTAAGAAGAATAAAGCAAACCCCATAGCTGAATATTCAGTGAAATAACCCGCTACTAATTCAGCCTCAGCCTCAGGAAGGTCAAAAGGAGCACGATTTGTTTCTGCCAAAATACAGATGAGTCAAATCATAGTAGAAGGTAAAAGAGGAATACAAAATCAGATACCTTGCTGAGCAAGAACAATTTCTGTCATATTTAAACTACCCGCTAATAAGAAAATCATTAATAGTAAAAATCCAATCGCGATTTCATAAGAAATCATTTGCGCTGAAGATCGTAAAGCTCCTAAGAAAGAATACTTTGTATTACTTGATCAACCTGAACAAATAACTCCATATACTCCTAAAGAACTTACGGCAAATAAATATAAAACACCAATATTAATATCCGCGTACACAATACCTTCGCCAAAAGGAATTACAGCTCAACTCATCACAGCCAAAAAGAAAGTTAAAATTGGAGCAATGAAAAAGACCGCTTTGTTAACACTATTAGGAACAACTGTTTCTTTTAAAAGAAGCTTCGCACCATCGGCTAAAGGTTGTAGAAGACCAAAAATACCCACTACATTAGGTCCTTTTCGACGTTGCATAGAAGCCATAACCTTACGTTCTAAAAGCGTCAAGTAAGCAACGGCAATAAGTAACGGAACAACTACTAAAAGAATTTTGATAACTGAAAGTAAAACGAATAAAACATTTACATCCACCTTAAAAGTAAAAAATAGAGCTAAGAAAATTAATCCAAATCCGCCCATGAAAACTAATGGTAAAATAAACCGTTTAGTAATTTCCGATAACGTTCATAAAGCGTTACTAAAATATCCTAAATCTTTTTGAGATAAAGTACCTTCAGCTGACGAAACAAGACGTGCTCGTTGAGATGGGATTAAAAGAAAAGATCCTAGAATAGCTAAAACACCAAATATCATAAAAATGAGTGTTATTTGTAAGAGAGAAAAACTAATTGTCATTTTTATGCGACTAATTTAATTTATTATGAAAAAATACATTTCTAATTGACAAAAGATTCGAAGCATAAAATATAAATAATATTCCTACTTTTAAGTAATCAAGAATCAAAATACTATTTATATTTTTATTTGTAAGTAATTAATAATCAAAATACGTTGATTTACAATGCGAAGTGTATTCTATACCTCTGTATAGAGGTATAGAATACCTGAGCATTACTGTGCAATGACGTTACTGTAATACGAAGTGTATTCTAGATCTCTGTAAAGAGATATAGAATACCTGAGTATTACTGTGCAATAGTATTACTAACTAACAAAACAAAGAAAAAACGAGGGACCACTGGTAAGGTATATATAGGAGGAGAGCAGTTTATAAGAAAGTATGTAATAGTGATAATAACCTCTTATAAGAAAGTAGGTAATACTACCTACTCTTTTATAGGAAGGTATGCAATAATAATTTATAGAGTCTCTTATAAAAAACATACAATATCATTCGATAATGCATACAGGAGAAGCAGGGCTTGAACCCGCAACCGATGGTTTTGAAGACCATTACTCTACCAATTGAGCTATTCTCCCTTTTTCTCGATTAAAAACTTTAATTTTTTAAGACTTGTTTTTCAATTTTTAGATAATTTTTGTATATTTACTACATTTCGTTCATTTGAAGATTTTAAAGAATTAAAACTTGTATTCTTTGTTTCAATACCCTTTTTCTGGTAAGCGTAGATACCCGTATTTCGATCAAATAAATGCGTTGAAAGACCATTCGAATAAACTTCTTTCATTAGATAATTGGAATTTGATTTATCTAAATCTTTTCGAATAAAAGAATCTTTATTCCATAAATTTTGTTTTTTGTCAATTTTATATGATGTTTTGTTTCAAATTTGTTTTTTATTTTGGTTCATTATATTTTATCGCATTTGATATAAAAGTTAAATCTATATTTTGTAACCTGTTTTTTAAGACCAGTCTAAAGCTCCCTTTCGTCATTCGAAGATAAAACCCACCGTTAGAATAATTAAGAAACACATCATTCCTCAGAATCCAAAAGCATCAATCTTACGTAAAACTAAAGATCAAGGACATAAAAATGTCACTTCTAAATCGAAAACAATAAAAAGGATGGCTACGATATAGAATCGTACATCAAATTTGTTTCGTGCATCATCAAAAGGGTTGAAACCACATTCATATGCAGAGAGTTTTTCAGGGTCATTATTCCGCGGAGTAATGATGTATGATAAACCAAATACAACCGTAGATAAAATAACAGACACTAAAATAAAAATTAAAATAGCAAAGTATTCCGAATAGATAATAGTCATTTAATAATATTTTATAGTTAGAGTCAAAGAAGTAATGTAAAGCTTAACCTACTTTTTCTTCTTGATTTCTTTACGGATTATAAATTCTGTTTTAAAAATCTCACCAGTTTTTGTTTGTATTCGATCACATTTAAGTATACCCGAGCCTTTGTAAGGGTCAGGGCGTCTATAGGATTTGATTTGTGCGGTAGCCATTTGTAATGATTGTAAATTATTACTTGTTAGTGTAATAGGTTCTTTATCAGCCTTTGCATCAACAGGACATTGAATATCAACGTCATTTGGTATAGGATACATAGTAGTACCTGATTGACCTACTTTTAAAACTAGAAATTTTTCAAAGCTATTTTCAGTAATTTTTTTTGGTTTTACGACGAAAGCTCGATAACCGATTCCAATTAACTGAAGATTAACGAGAAATTGTTTTTCTGAAATTTCTTGTACAATAATGTTTTTTTTATTCTTTAGATTTCTAATACGAGTATCTGAATTAGTAATTGAAGTTATATTATTAAATACAGATTCTGAATATGAGTGTGTTTTCTTTTGTTTTTTTAAAAACCCCATCTTGATTTTATGTTATAATTTAAAAGAAGGAAAAATCGTCTGTCATAGAGAGTCTAAAAATGAATAAAAATATGTATCTTTTATATAAAATTAGTAAAGAAATTAAAGAGCAGTATTCTCTTTATGATAAATATGGTTTAACAACAAATTTACAATCGACTACTAATGAAACATCTAAAACAAAGGGATTTGTTCTTTCAGAAGAAATTAATACTACAAATTCAACAATATGTTCGGAAAAAGAAGAAAATTCTTCTACAAAACAAAATTTAACATCATTATTAAAACAAGCTTCTTTTATTTCTAGTGAAAAGGAAACTTTCTTAAGTATGTTTCAATTAAACAACACAGGCACAAAAAAGGAAGAGAATTCTTCGATTTCACAATATAAGTTAGGTTCATCTGAAGATTCGTCGCTTTCTTTAGTAGAAAGAAACAATTATTCATGAAGTTCTTCTCTTGGTATGTTTGATTTAAACTCTTTGCCAGAAAGTGTGAATTCAAAATCTTTCAAGGTGCCTCGAGATTTTAGCACTGACTTTCGAAATATAGAAGATTGAAGTTCTATTCAAAATCGTCCTTACGATAGTCTTACGCGAAATAATTTTTCAGAGGTTGAAAACGATCTTAATTATAATTTTGGAGGTCCTGGTTCGAAAAAAAAGAGTGTTGAGAACAAAATAACTGCTTTTAATGCTTTTTCGTCATTTCAAGAGTTTTATAACACAAAGTATTCAGGAGAAAATGTTTCCAAATTAAATTCTAAGTCAATAATGCCCGTTCTTGGGGTGGCAAAAAATTCTTTAAAGACTGAATTTAATAATTTAGTATCTCAAGAAAAATTTGTAAACCATTATAAAAACACGGTTTTAATTGAACAGGTTTTGAGTGAAGATATTAAAGGTATTTATAAAAACCGTTTAGAAACAGAAAAAAAGTTACGGTGATTTTATGGGTTACTCTCAAAATCTTCTTTTAACAGATTAATTCACCCTTTCAAGACAAACCGTAGTTTACGGTCAAAAAAAGGTATTAGTAGTTCAGTTATAGCAAAAATGGAATCTCGTCTCGATGTTCAACTGTTTCGTATGCGTTGAGCGCCGACAATTATCGCAGCGCGTCAACTCGTTCAACATAATCATATTGTTGTTTGATCTTATAAAAATTACTGTTCTTCATTATTAGAAGGTCGAAAAATTCCTGAAAAACAAATTTCAAATTATGAATTACAGTCTGGAGATATTATAATGTTAAAACCTTCAGCTATTTCAATTTTAGAAAACTATTGAAATATTTTAGATCAATCAATTACAGAAAATAAAACTAATCAAATAGGTAAAACTTTCTCATATAATTTCCCTTGATTTGTATTTCAGAAGTCTTCAATTTTGAGTTCCCTTAATAAACGTTGAAATGAGACTTCACAATCAAGTTCTTTAGAGAAAAAGGCTGTTTATTCTTTATATTCTGACATTGGTTCGCTTCAAGTTTCTGAAGATCTTGGTGAAAAATTAGTAGACTTAGTGGATTTTAATTTAAAAGAAAAGTCTTCAAGCTCTTCTTTTGAATTTATCGGATCTCCTACGTACCAAAATAAAGCTTCATTACATATTGAATATAATCCAGAAGGACTATTCCATATTTATCGAAAAAGTACAGACTTGTCTAAACTTAAATTCCCTCAATTAGATTCTTCTCAATTAAAGACTTTCTTATTTTCTCATAATTAATCTAGTTCTAATAGCTCAGGGGTAGAGCAAAAGACTGAAAATCTTTGTGTCGTTGGTTCAAATCCATCTTAGAACATAATCTAAATTTATTTTTTTTAACGAGACCTTAAAAGAATAATATGAATACAAATTTTAAAACACCTCGTGTAGGGAAACGAGCAAAGAAAGCAAAAGCTCCTCTATTAATAAGTTGTCCTCAAAAAAAGGGTATTTGTGTTAAGGTTTTCACAACTTCTCCAAAGAAACCCAATTCAGCTAACCGTAAAGTGGCTCGAGTACAACTAACAAATAATAATACTGTCAGTTGTTATATTCCAGGTGAAGGACATCGTCTACAAAAGCACTCAATTGTTCTTGTTCGTGGTGGTCGAGTTAAAGATCTTCCTGGAGTTAAATATAAAGCTGTAAGAGGTAAATTCGATTTTACAGGTATTCAAGCTCGAAAAACAAGTCGTTCAAAATATGGTACTAAACGTATCAAAAATTAGTCCCCTTCATCTAGTGGTTAGGATATTACCCTTTCACGGTAAAAACAGGGGTTCAATTCTCCTAGGGGATAAAAAAATAATTATATATCTTTAGCATAAAACAATTAAAACATGATATGGTAGCAAAACGTAGCCTTTTAATTAGTTTAAGATGAAAATCTTAGATGTTTAATGGCTAGTGAGAATGCTGACATGAGTAACGATAAACGATGTGAAAACCATCGTCACCGAAAGTCTAAGGTTTTTTAAGCACGGATGATCCGCTTAAAGTAAGACGGCCCCTAAGTATTATTTCGATAGAAATGTATAATGGGTACGAGAGTTTAATAAAATTCCTCGTCTTTTTCTATATGACAGTGTATATGATAAATGAAACGCTAATTGGATTGCTTTTTATTTATAATTACATTCAAGAAACAAGTAGAAAAAAAATACCGTACCTCAAACCGAAAATGGTAGACTAGCATTAGTATGCTAAGGTGATTGAGACAACTACATTGAAGGAACTCGGCAAAATGATTCTGTAACTTCGGGAGAAGGAATGTCTTAGTATAGAGAACCGCAATATTCTTGTAATATTGTAGGCTTTATTAAGATGGCACAGAATAGCAAAGAGCGACTGTTTATCAAAAACACAGGACACTGCAAAGATGCAAATTCTATGTATAGTGTCTGACACCTGATCAGTGCTTGGCTATTATAGATTTCCGCTTTCGGGCGACGATCTAAAGTACCAGTAAACATCGGCTGTAACTATAACGGTCCTAAGGTAGCGAAATTCCTTGGCGGGTAAGTTCCGTCCTGCATGAATGGTGTAACGACTCTTTGGCTGTCTCCAATGTAGACTCAGTGAAATTGAATTGGCCGTGAAGATGCGGTTTTCCTATAGTTAGGCGAAAAGACCCCGTGCACCTTTACTATAGGTTTATATTGCTAAAGTATCGGAATGATATAGGATAAGTGGGAGTTGATGAAGCCTGGTCGCTAGATCATTGCTTAGACATTCTTGAAATACCACTCCATTCCATACTAAAGCTCACTCTGTTAGTAGAGACCAGATGTATTCGTACATATATGTTGTAGACATATTTTAACTGGTTATATTTCTATTGGTATTTTTAAATACTTTAGAGAAGAGGACATTATAAGCTTGGTAGTTTGGCTGGGGCGGCAACCTCCCAAAGAGTAACGGAGGTTTATAGGTGAGCTCAGGTTGGTTATTATCCAATTTTAGAGTACAATAGCAAAAAAGCTCGCTAGACTGTAAGACCGATAGGTCGAGCAGGGAATATTTTATATATTCGTTTATAGTGATCAGGTCATTCTTTATGGAAAGGTGATCGCTTACAAGATAAAAGGTACGCCGGGGATAACAGCGTAATCCGGATTGAGAGTTCATATTGAAGTCCGGGTTTGCGACCTCGATGTCGACTCAACGCATCCTCCTGGTGAAGCAGCTAGGAAGGGTAGGGCTGTTCGCCCTCTAAGGCGTTACGTGAGTTGGGTTCAGAACATTGTGAAATAGTTTGGTTTCTACCTACTATAGGCATGAAAAAGAAAAAAGATTTGAGTCTAGTATGAGAAGAACGACTTGAGTGAAGCTCTGGTTAGTGGATTGTTGGGCCTCCAGCATTGTCCACAAGCTACCTTCATCAAACATAAGGGCTGAAAGCATCTCAAGCCCGAAGGTTACTTTATGGCTTCTTTTTGAATAACATTTTAGAGAAAAAATGTGGTTAGGCTGATTGGATATAGTTTGTAAGAACCTCCGATGAAGTACTAAAATAGCTAAAAAAAATAAAAATCATGTGCGTCTTTAAGCGAAAGAAGGCTTTTAAAAGGGCTGGGAGATGCTATTTTTTAACAGAGGAAAGAATGGGATTTGAACCCACGATATTTATCATATAACGCCTTAGCAAAGCGTCGCTTTAAACCACTCAGCCACCTTTCCTTTTTATGCAGTGAAATCAAAAGTTTGATAACATAAAAATAATTTATAATGCGATCTTTAAAAAAAGGACCTTTTTTAGATGGATCTTTAATCCGTCTAGCAACTCAAGTAAATACAGAAATCAAAAACTCTTTAAATGAAAACAATTCAACAGATAATAAAGTTATGAAAGTTTGAAAACGGCATATCTGGTCACGTCGTTCAACAATTCTTCCGGAATTCGTTGGGCTTAATTTTCAAGTACACAATGGTATGAAGTTTATTCCAATTACAGTTGTAGAAGATATGATTGGTCACCGTTTTGGAGAATTTGTTAGTACTCGTAAACTTACGGTACACAAAGAAAGAAAAGAAAAAAAATAACGTTATATTCTTACTTATAGTATTAATAAAATTCTGTTGCTTAAAACTATATATTAAAATAAATGGGATCTTATTTATTATTAACATGTATTGTACTTCCTTTTGTGGGTGCAGTAAGTCTTTTTTTCATCCGGGACGTACGTGTAGCACGTGATGTAGCTCTTGGATTCTCTCTTTTAACATTTCTATGTTCGATTTTTCTATGAATTTTATTTACTAACGACTTAGGGCCGTCACAATTTCAATTTATTACTGAAATTGAATGAGCTTCAAGTTGAAATATTCATTTTTCTTTAGGTATTGATGGTATCAGTCTTTTTTTCATTGTTTTATCAGCTTTCCTTATTCCAGCCTGTCTTTTAGTAAGCTTTGACAGTATTAAAACTCAGCAGAAAGAATTTATGATGCTATTTTTATTATTAGAAGGGTTTTTAATGTGTGTTTTCTCAGTTTTAGATTTAGTATTGTTTTACATTTTCTTTGAGAGTGTATTAATTCCAATGTTTATTCTTATTGGTGTATGAGGGTCAAGTGAAAATAAAATTTTGGCTGCCTACCAGTTATTTATCTATACTTTATTAGGGTCAGTTTTCATGTTAGTTGCTATTTTAGGAATTTATTCTCAAACAGGAACAACAGATTTACTAGTACTAAATACTTTTGAATTTAGTGAACGACGACAAATTTTGCTTTGATTGGCTTTTTTTGCGTCTTTCGCCGTTAAAATTCCAATGGTACCGGCACATTTATGGTTACCAAAAGCTCACGTAGAGGCTCCAACAGCAGGTTCAGTAATTTTAGCTGGTATTCTTCTTAAATTAGGAGGTTACGGTTTTCTACGTGTAAGCCTTCCTTTTTTTCCAGAGGCAAACGCATATTTTACACCTTTAGTTTATCTAATGAGTATTATTGCTATTATTTACACTAGTCTAACAACATTACAGCAAACAGATTTAAAGCGAGTTATTGCTTATTCAAGTGTAAACCATATGGGGTTTGTTACTTTAGGACTATTTACTTTAAATCTTCAAGGTATTGAAGGAAGTATTTTATTAATGATTAGTCATGGTATCGTAAGTGGTGCATTATTTTTATGTATTGGTTTACTATATGATCGACATCACACACGAGAAATTGGTTATTACGGAGGTATTGTTTATTTAATGCCTGTATATTCGACTATTTTCTTTTTCTTTATTATGGCAAATATCAGTTTACCTGGGACAAGTAGTTTTCCAGGAGAATTTATGGTTTTACTAGGAGCTTTTCAAAGTAATACAACTGTATGTGTTTTTGCTATGACTGGAGTTATTCTTGGTTGTGCTTACAGTTTATGATTATTAAATCGAGTTATTTTTGGTGAAGCTAAAGCTTATTCTATTGAAATGTGTATGGATTTAAACCGTCGAGAAACTTATATTTTCTTACCGTTGATTTTCTGTACTTTCTGATTTGGTATTTACCCACCTGTTATTTTAGATGTTTTACATTTACCGGTTACAGCTATTTTATATCAAGGATTATAAACATGAAAAAGTTTTAATTTCGTCTTCCTGTTAATTCCATAAAATAGTATTTAAATTTTATGATTAAATCTCTTGTAGCTCAGGTGGTAGAGCGAGACGCTGTTAACGTCGAGGTCATTGGTTCAAGTCCGATCGGGAGAGAGTAGCATAAAATAACAAAAAAGCGGGTATAGTTTAATTGGTAAAATATTTGACTTCCACTCAAAGGCTGTCGGTTCAATTCCGGCTACCCGTTAAATTTGAAAGTCATTAGCCAAATTAACTCAGTTGGTAGAGTGGAGATTTTGTAAGTCTCAAGTCGTCAGTTCAATTCTGACATTTGGCTATTATTTAAAAAGTTTCCTAAAATAAAATATAAAAAAATAAGAATATTAAATGGAAGCCTAGGTATTAAGAGAAAAGGACGTTTAATAATACGAAAAGCCGTGCTAAATAATTTTACATTATTGAAAATAGCTATAGTGAAGGTAACAATACCACTAATGATCTACGGATTTCCTTAAGATGAAAACATTATCCATAATGGATTAAATACAGTTAATGTATTTATTATAACGGAGTGAACTGAAACATCTAAGTAACTCTAGGAATAAACATCAACCGAGATTCCGTAAGTAGTGGCGAGCGACTGCGGAATTAGGCAATCTCATTAATAAAAAATTACTCTTTGATAAATTCGGTAAATGTTTGGAAAAGCATGCCTTAGAAGGTGAAAGCCCTGTGTCTGGAATGAAGTTCAATAGTAATTTTGTTAATTTTTAATGAATAAAGTAAGGTGGAGCACGTGAAATTCTGCCTGAAGAAAGAGGGACTAGACCTCTAAGCCTAAATACTCCTTAATAACCGATAGCGTACAAGTACCGTGAGGGAAAGGTGAAAAAGACCTGAGGTATAATTAATTATTATACCAAAAGCGGAGTGAAATAGAACCTGAAATTTAATATTTACAAGCAGTCGGAGCATAATATTTAGATGTAACGGCGTACCTTTTGCATGATGGGTCAGCAAGTTTAGGAAAAGAGCGAGCTTAAATTTTGAGAAATGTAGGCGTAGAGAAATCGCGGATGAAATAAACCATTTAGTTCTTTTCTTAAGACTCGAAACCACGTGATCGAGCCATGGGCAAGTTGAAGTTCTGTAACAAAGGAATGGAAGACTGAACCCGTAAGCGTAGCAATGCTTTGGGATGACCTGTGGCTAGGGATGAAAGTTTAATCAAACGTGGATATAGCTAGTTTTTTGCGAAATCTATTTAAGTAGAGCGTGATATAACAATAATTTATAGGGGGTAGAGCACTCGTTCTGTGCGGGTGGTGATAAACTTTACTAAACAGAGAGAAACTCCGAATACCTATAAATTTATCAGCAGACAGACTATTGGGGATAAGCTTGGTAGTCAAGAGAGAAACAGCTCTCACCTCATATTAAGGCCCCTAAATGAAGGCTAAGTTAGAAAAGATAAGTAGAACTGAAACATTACCGTGGTGGGCTTAGAAACAGCCATCCATTTAAGAACACGTAGCAGTGCAGTGTAATAATTCTTAAGTTTTATTTGTCTAATAATGTAACGGGAATATAAGCTTTCTGCCGAAATAGAGGATATCAATTTAATAAAGTAGTAAAATAATGAGCTTTTTGACTAGCATGAAAAAACATTATTAATCATGATTCGTTTAAAAGAGCATTATTCAAATGTAATTGCTCCGGATTTATCCGTTAAGCTTAATATTACAAATAGTTTAGAATTACCACGTATTGAAAAAATCATATTAAGTTCAAGTGCTGAATTTGAATCTGGTCAAGTACGAGGGGTTATTCAAGAGACAAACGCAATTAAAAAAAAAAGTAAAAAATTAACAAAAGCACAACAAAATTCTTCTAGTAAAAAACAAGGAGTATCTGCAGCTATGGCAGCTTGAGAAAATGTACCTTATCAAGTACGTTCAGCTTTATTACTTATTTCAGGACAACGTCCAACGGAAAACTTATATAAAGTAACACGGCCTGGTCTTGATGTTCGAAAAGATCAACTAGCAGCTTTTCATACTACATTACGAAAAGATTCGATGTATTTTTTCTTAGATCGATTAATTAGTGAAGTTTTTCCAAATATTTCAGATTTCAAGTCTTTTCAGACTTCATTATTTCAGAAAACAACTTCATCTTGGTTAGATGATGGTTCGCAACTAAAATGATATTATGATTCACATTTTGATGGTCATGGAAATTTTCATATTGGTATTAAGTCATTCTATTCATTTCGTGAAATTGATCAAAACCCAAAATTTACTAAGCTAAATGGTTTACACATTACTATTGTAACTACAGCTAAGAATGATCGAACAGGACGACTTTTATTAAGTGGGTTTCAATTACCTTGATCTCAAAATAAAGGCTAAGTAGCATAATGGCAATGCAAGAGATTGCAAATCTTTTAAAGACAGTTCGATTCTGTCCTTAGCTTTTAGGAACTAACGTTATAAGCAGAATAGCTTAGTTGGTCAAAGCTCCGGACTCATATTCCGGCAAGAGGAGTTCAATTCTCCTTTCTGCCATAATATAGAACTTATTTAATAACAAAACCTATATTAGCTCGATTCGATTCTGCCAATTGGTGTAATTGTTGTCGTTGGTTCATAGTTTTACCTTGATTTGTAAGGCAACCATAAAGTTCGTTGGCTAATAAAAAGCTACTAGATTTAACAGCTTTTGTTTTTGTTCCTCGAATATTTTGAACTAATCAGCGAATGACTAAAATTTGTTGTTGATTAGGTGTTAGAACTCGTGGTACTAAAATAACTTTACCTCCACGTTTAGTTGAAACAACAGAAAGTCAAGGTTTTGCCCGATTAAGAGCAATTTCAAAAATTTCAAGTTTTTTTTTAGATTCTAAACTTTCTAGAAAAGAAGTGTTTTTTTTGCTTTTTGTTTTACCTTTTAATAAAAGTAGTTCTTTTTGAATTTTTGAGCGTAAAATTTCTAAGCTTTCTTCAAATAAGTTTGTTGCTACGGCCTTTTTACCGTTTAGCATTAGTTTTTGGACAAATTTATCTCGTAAGATAGAAAGATTATTATTCGATGTTGTAATCATTTTATGATTGTGTTTATTTTGTTAAAAGAGCCTGTAGCTTAGTTGGTAGAGCGTTCCCCTGATAAGGGAGAGGTCAATAGTTCAAATCTATTCAGGCTCATTTTATAAAATTAGTGTTTTAAAAAACAAAATATGCATTTAGTTATGTAGCAGAAAAAAATAATGCCAGCTTTAGACTTAATCGGTTTTATCCCACAAGTACTTCCTCTTTTCTTTATCTTTATCTTATTTTTCGTAATCTTATCTCGACTATTCTTACCTACAATTGGTCAAATTTTTGCTGTTCGAACTCAATCATCTGCTTTACCTACAGCAACAGCAGTTGCAGAGTCAACATCTTTAAAGACATCTATTTTTGCATCACCAGCATCTATGGAAGGAAAATCACTTAACTTTGGACCTAGCCTCCATTCTGTTCTTCAAACACAATTTTCTAAAGATATCTCTTCTCAGTTATCTAAAGAATCAGGATCTTCAGAAAATTCTAAGAAGTTACAAACTCTAGTTAGTTTTAAAGTTAAGTAATTTTAACTTATATTTAGTTAGGTTCTACTAAAACTCCATTCTGAACAGAAAGTAGTCTAAGAATCTCGGTGAGTAGTATCAAAGCGATGCAAAAAATGAGACTTCTCAAACGACCTCTTCTTTCGATTATCGAAGGTCATGTTATCAGTTATCCAACTCCATCAAGTATTTCATATATGTGAAATTTTGGAGTTTTAGCTGCTTTCTGTTTAGTAGTTCAATTAGTAACAGGTATCTTTCTTGCAATGCATTACGCTGCGCACGTAGACTATGCTTTCGCAAGTGTAGAGCATATTATGCGAGATGTACCTTATGGGTGATTATTACGATACACTCATGCTAACGGAGCTTCTATGTTTTTTGTTGTAGTATATGTTCACCTTGGACGTGGTCTTTACTACGGATCATACCGATCTCCCCGAATTATTGTTTGATTATTAGGAGTAGTACTTATTCTATTAATGATGGCTACAGCTTTCATTGGATATGTTTTACCTTGAGGACAAATGAGTTATTGAGGTGCTACTGTAATTACAAATTTATTTTCAGCTCTTCCTGTTGTAGGTAAGTATATTGTAGCTTGAATTTGAGGTGGGTTTTCTGTAGATAACGCTACTTTAAACCGATTCTTCAGTTTACATTATTTACTTCCTTTTGCTATTGCAGCCGCAACAGCCTTACATTTAACAGCTTTACACAGTCATGGATCTAGTAATCCATTAGGAACAATTTCAAATGTGGATAAAATTTCTTTTCATCCATATTTTACAGTTAAAGATATTTATGGTGCCGTTGCTTTTGGGTTACTGTTTTCTCTTTTCGTATTCTTTGCTCCAAATTATATGGGACATCCAGATAATTACCTTGAGGCTGATCCTATGGTAACTCCTACACATATTGTACCTGAATGATACTTTTTATGAGCTTACGCTATTCTTCGTGCCATTCCAAACAAGCTTGCAGGAGTATTAGCTTTATTTGGAGGTATTCTTGTTTTAGCTCTTTTACCTTTCATTACAGCTAGTACAGTTCAAAGTTCAGTATTCCGACCATTATATAAGATCGTTTTCTGAATTTTCATTGCAGACTGACTATTATTAACTTGATTAGGAGGTATGCCTGCGGAAGAGCCTTACATTACATTAGCTCAAATTGCTGGTCTTTTCTATTTTGGTTATTTCCTTGTTATTTTACCTGTATTATCGCGTTTAGAGTACTGATTAATCCCAGTTCCTGTTAGTACAATTGAAAGCTAATAAATTTTGACTTTCATGGTAAATTTTTAGTAATTACACCTTAAAAGCCCACCTTCTTAAAAACATTATACAAAATTTAAACATAACATAAAACCATTTTATGACTAAATTAACAGTTAACCAATGTTTACAATCTCAATTGCATTTAGGACATTTAAAAAACGAATGAAATCCCAAAACATCGCCCTATATTTTAGGGGAGCGAAATAAACATCATATTTTTGATTTAAACCAAACAATTTTTTCATTAAATCGAGTTCTGAAAGTTGTTAAGCAAATATCCTCTCAAGGAGGTCAAGTTTTATTTTTAGGTCGACCCCCTGTTCAAATAGGTCAAGTTATGAAAAAATCCAATCCTTATGATCGTATTACGGAAGCAGCAGCTACAGCATGCGGTCAACCGTATTCAATTGACAAGTGAACTTATGGTACTTTCACAAATTGAAATCAAATGATTAAACAATTAATCCAAAAAAACAAAAAAGATTATTTACGGTCGGAAAAATTAGATGTTCGACAAATGAAGTTATATAAACGTTCACTTCGAAAAAAAAGCCAAGAAAATTATTATCGACCTGGTTCAGTTGATTGACCTTATCTAAAAGATACTTTCATCTCAGAGCTAAATTTCGAAGTTCATAAGCGTGAAAATGAAGCAACTCTATCAAAAGTTATGGAAAACACAAAACAAGCTTGTCCACTTCTGAATGCTAATTTCGAAGAATCGACTGATAACTTATCGTCAAGTACACAATTACTTACACAACGACGATTTTCAGTCCCGAGTATTATTTTTGCCATAGGCGTAAAATCTTTAGAACAACCTTTAAAAGAAGCACAGCAAATAGGTATTCCTGTCATCGCAGTTGTTGATTCAGATTGCGATCCAGCTCCTAATGGACAACCCTTTGATTACATTATTCCTGGTAACGATGATTCTATCCGAGCTTATGCACTCTACTCAAATTTAATTAGTAAAGCTATTCAAGAAGGGCGAGAAGACTTTACCCAATCAATTTATAATGACTGATTAGTAAAAAAATCAAATTAATCTTTAAGTTTTAAATTCGTTAAGCATTCATTGCACAAAAGATGAACTTTAATTTAATCTTGACAAACATCGGAATGTCAGCTTCTGTTTGCGCACATGACGCAACAGAATCTGTTATCCATTCTTCAAATCCTTGACAATTAAGTTTTCAAGACCCTGCTTCACCAACAATGGCAGGTATTGTAAACCTTCATCATGATTTAATGTTTATTATGACTGCAGTAGGGGTTTTTACTCTATATATTATGATCCGTGTTGTACAAATTTTCGGAGAAGACGCAGAGCATAATACATTAGCTTTTCGACAAATTTATAACTTACCCGATAAGACTGTACATGGTACAGCTCTTGAGATCGGATGAACTACAGCTCCAGCGATTATTTTACTTATGATCGCTTTACCTTCAATGGCTTTATTATACTCTATTGATGAAATCGTTGAGCCTACTATTACAGTTAAAGTAATTGGTCACCAGTGATATTGATCTTATGAGTACTCTACAGATTTATCAATTGATGGTGAACAATTAATTGAAGCTGAAGATACTATTACTTATGATTCTTACCTAAAATCTGAAGATGATTTAGAACTAGGAGAGCTTCGAATGTTAGAAGTAGATAACCGAATGGTTTTACCTATCCAAAAGCATATTCGAGTTATCGTTACTGCTGCGGATGTACTTCACTGTTGAGCTGTTCCTGCTTTAGGAGTTAAAATGGACGCTTGTCCAGGACGACTAAATCAGGTTGCTTTATTTATCCCTCGACCAGGTCTTTACTATGGTAACTGTTCAGAAATTTGTGGTGCTCGTCATGGGTACATGCCTATTTGTGTAGAAGCTGTTCCATTTAGTGATTACTGTACATGATTATGTAACAAATACTTTGGAGATTTATAATTAGATCTAAACATTTGTTTTTCTCTAGAAATTTTGAAAGGTTTAGAAAGTGTGCTTTAAAAGTTGTTTATCAATAAATACAGATAAAGAATTCAAGTCAATTAGTGACCTCCTTCTAATACGTCGTTTGTGTATAAACAAATTAGAATTAAGAATACTCAAGCTTGAATAACACCTACCATAACTTCTAAGATATTAATAACAATAACAACAGCTAAAGCGAAAGAATGACCAATAAGACCTAGACCTCCTACTCCTAATAAGAATCATACTCCAATTGTAAGAATTTTTAACATACAATGTCCTGACATAATGTTAGCAAAAATTCGAAGAGAAAGACTAATTACTCGAGCTACATAACTTACAAGCTCAATTAAAATAATTAAAGGAGCCATTGCAGCAGGACAACCACTTGGTAATAACATTCGGATAAGGTAAATTCCATGGTGTAAGAATCCAATGATATTAATTACACCAAAAGCGAAGAAACTAATAAGGAAAGTTACAATAAATTGAGATGTAATACTATATGTGTATGGGAATAAAGCGATAACGTTAGCAGCTAATACTGTGAAAAATAATGTTGCGAATGCAGGGAAATATTTTTCTCCTTTTTGTGAACCCATTTGATCACATACTACGTTTAAGATAAAACCGTAAACGATTTCCATAATTGATTGTCATCGATTAGGTACTAAGTTAATCTTGTATAAACCGAAAGAAAGGAATAATTTAACCATAACAAAAGATAAGATAGAAATTAGCATAAAGTTCGTAAATACTGGACCTGTAATTAATTGTCCAGCAACTAATCCAGTTACAAAATCACTTACTTGTGAAAAAATTTGACTAAGACCAGCAGATAGAGAACTTAAATCTGATGTGATTACTGAACCTTTTAGAGGAGATAAATCTAAAAAAGTAAATGGTAAACAAACAAGAGATCCAATGCTTGTAATGATAAGACTTAAATAAGTTGAAATAAAGATGTAGATAGATAAAAGACCTTTTGAAGCTAAAAGGAAAACATATAAAAGAGGAAGCATAATTCATGATCCAAACTCATATCACTTAATAGTTTGAGCTGCTGAAGTACTTAATCCAGCTTGAGCAAGTTCTGAAGTAACAGAAGCTGTAGGAAAAATGTATGCAGGTACAGTAGAGTACATATCTACTCACTGGTGATGACTTCAAGAAGTCACCTGCTCGAAAGAGTTAAGACCCCCTACAAGATATAGGAATTCACTTTCGTGTGCGATCGCAGGAAAAAGGCTTACTTGTTCTAACGAAGAAGTTCCTGTTGTAGATCCGTATGATTGCATAGATAAAGGAAGAATTTGAAACTGCTCTAAAGGAGTAGCACAAACTCATTGAAAATTATCGAATAAAGTATGAATATTCATATTTTCTGCAAAAGCTAAGACCTCCTTTACACAAAAATGACTTATATTGATTCCTGTCCCGGCTCTAGCCTTCTAAGCTAGTGGCGTTAAATAGCCGGATGGATGCCAAGAGGTTCAATTCCTCCAGGAGTTTTTTGTAAAACTACTTATTGATAACTTTACAGCATAAAAATGAGTCAAAAAATCAATCCTAATAGTTTACGATTAGGGGTTCAAAAGTCCTGAGAGTCCGTATGATTTTCAGACCCAACAAAACGAAAACAAACTTATACTAAATTATTACATGAAGATTTAGTTATTCAAAATTATCTTAAAGGTTTTTTTTGAATGTTCGACCTTTATCAAAGTCAATGTCAAATTGAACGTAAACCTAACGGTTCAGTTCAAGTAAATGTACATTTATATAAACATCAAAAAAACTTAACTCTTACACCAAAAGAGAAAGTGTTAAAAGAAGGTCTTAATTTAGGTTGAGTACCTTTTATCATATCAAAAACTTTGGGTATTTTATTTTCTAAAAGTAATACCGTGTTTAGTAAAAAAGAGTCCTCAAAACTAATTTCGAATCTAACGCTCTTAAATTTAGAACTCGTTAATTCATGAATTGAAAAGCAAAAACCAAGTAACAATATTTGGTCTTTTTTGCAAAATTGACCAAATACTCGTCTTTCCCAGCATTCATTTAAATCGGAGGATAAACATGGTCAATTAAAATTAAAAACATCTTCAACGTCTAACTATATCACAGATCAAACAAAAAACTCTTTCTTATCAGAATCCAAATCTGCGATTCCTCAGAAAAACTCTTTATTAAAAAAAAATATTTTGAATTCTTTACTTACAACACAAGACACCAGTAAGGCTAAATATGATACAGAAATAAACCGGTTCGAAAAAGATTGAGTTTCTTTTCTAGAGACTAAGAATTCTCTTAACCAAGAATCTTTTTTAGAAATTAAAAACTTAGAAAATTCCCCAAAGGGTAATAAATTTGACTCATCAGAAAATAATTGATGATCAAAACGTCAATGAGAATCACAAGTCTTTCTTAATTCTGCTTACAAAACGAAGAAAATTTCTTTAAATATAATACCTGTAAGAACAATGTTAGAAGACCCACGATTAATTGCAGATTATCTTGCAACTAAAATCGAAATTTCAACACCAATTCAAACAGTTTTTAATGAAATTATTCGAATGTTCGAAAAAGAAGTCCAATGTATTGGTCCTGATTTTGAAGTAGGTTCTAGCATTAAAAATTTGGAATCAAAAGATTCAGCCGGATCAACAGCATCCGTTCTATACCCTGATATTATCGTTGAGGGCTTTAAGTTACAATGTACAGGTCGTATTCAAGTCTACCCAAGATCAAAACCAGCTGAAAAAGCAGAAACAATTCAAATTAGTCGAGGAAGCTTGCCTTTGAATACTATCTATGAAAATATTCAATATGTTCAAACGCATGCCACAAATGATTATGGTACTTGTGGTATTAAGGTATGAGTTAATTATGCTACGAAGTAAAAATCTTTGAATAGAGGCCTCAATATGTTATTATAAATAAATCTATATTGGTACAAAGACTTCATTTTCTATAATAAATAAAGACAATTTAGATTCAACTTGATTAACGATGAAAAGGTGGGTAAAAAGCACCTTTTTAACCCTTGATATGACTACCTCTACAGAGTGCGTTTCGGTATTTAGCAGGGTTTAGCCTAGAAATTTGAAGCAGTCTAAAATAACCGCTGACTGCAAAGGATTTCACGGGTTACTTTTTTGATAAAATTCTTTTAAATTTATAAAATATATTTACAATAAACTAGAAGACTACTTTCGTTTGCTATATGAAAACCCTCTGGATCGGCAGGACTTGAACCTGCGGAATGACTCGATCAAAACGAGTTGCCTTACCAACTTGGCTACGACCCATTTAAAACTTATATATGGAGATTAGCGGACTTGAACCGCTAACATCTTGCTTGCAAAGCAAGCGCTCTACCAGATTGAGCTAAATCCCCTTTAAACAAAATATTTATATTCAAATAAGCTTTTTATTATTATCAAGTTGAACGTTTAACGCCTGGTAGTTTTCCAGTTAAGGCTAAACGTCGAGTTTCTTGTCTTGAAATCCGTAAAAGCTGGTTTACAGAACGTGGTCGATTTGTTATTACACAACGACCTCGTAATCGTCCTTTCGAACTATTTCGTGGTATTTTTTGCAAATGTTTCATACGTTGTTTTCATCCTTCAGATAATGTTTCAGTTGCTAACGAAGAATTTTCACTATCTTGTTGTAATAAAAGATATTTTAGTAATAAACGTTTCGCTTCATATTTACGATAATTTTTTCGGTATTGTAAATCTTTTACTTTTTGTGATTTCATTTTTATGCTTTTTTTTATCTAAAAAAAGTATTTTAAAGTAAAAATACTTTAGTTTAAAGCTCAAATTACGAAATTACTTCAGGATTACTAACAGTTCGTCGTTCAGGAGTCTGAACGTAGAATGTAATGTAAACTAAGTAGAAGAAGTATAAAATACCTACGTTTGTAACCATAGATCCAAAAGAAGCTACGTTATTTCAACCGGCATATGCATCAGCATAATCAGGTACTCGTCGAGGCATTCCAGCAAGACCTAATCAATGCATTGGAAAGAACGTTAAGTTTACTCCAATAAAAGTTACATAGAAATGTACTTTTCCTAATTCCTCAGGTACTCGTAGACCTGTAAATACTGGTAATCAGTAATAGAATCCAGCAAAAATAGAGAATACAGCTCCTAGAGAAAGAACATAATGGAAATGTGCTACTACGTAGTATGTATCATGGAAAGCAATATCAATAGCAGCGTTAGATAAAATAATACCTGTTAAACCTCCTACAGTGAATAAGAAAATGAATCCTAGAGTGAAAAGCATTGCAGGGTCCATTCGTAGTACACCTCCTCATAATGTAGCTAATCAACTGAATACTTTAATTCCTGTTGGAACGGCAATAATCATTGTTGCAGCTGTAAAATAAGCTCGTGTATCTACATCCATACCTACTGTATACATGTGATGACCTCATACAATAAATCCTAATAGTCCAATACTACACATAGCGTAGATCATTCCTAAAGGACCAAAAATAGGTCGTCGTGCTAAACCACTTACGATTTGAGAGATCATACCAAAACCTGGTAAAATAATAATGTATACTTCAGGATGTCCAAAGAATCAGAATAAATGTTGGTATAAAATAGGATCTCCTCCTCCTGCTGGATCAAAGAATGTAGTGTTAAAGTTACGATCTGTTAAAAGCATTGTAATAGCACCGGCTAATACAGGTACAGCTAATAATAATAGAACAACTGTTACAAAAACACTTCATACAAATAAAGGCATTCGGTGAAGACTAATTCCTGGAGCTCGCATGTTCATTACTGTTGTAATAAAGTTAATAGCTCCTAAAATAGAAGATGCTCCAGCTACGTGAAGAGCAAAAATGGCACAATCTACAGCACCACCAGAATGAAATTGAATACCCGCTAATGGAGGGTATACTGTTCAACCTGTTCCGGCACCCATTTCAACACAAGAGCTTAATAATAATAAAATTAAAGCTGGTGGTAATAATCAAAAACTAATGTTATTTAGTCGAGGGAAGGCCATATCTGGTGCTCCAATCATTAAAGGTAAAAGTCAGTTTCCAAAACCACCAATCATAATAGGCATAACCATAAAGAAAATCATTAAAAAAGCATGAGCTGTAACAATTACATTATATAATTGACCATTTCCTGCTAGAATATGATTTCCTGGTTGAGATAATTCTAGTCGCATAATAGCGCTAAAAACTACCCCAATAATTCCTGAGAACGCACCAAACATAAGATATAAAGATCCAATATCTTTATGGTTTGTAGAGTAAACTCATCGTTCTAGGAAGTAACTTAATCCTCCTCCTGAGTGTGATACCTCAGAAGAGAATTTTCGTGAAGTTTGAAGATTAAAATTCATAGAATATTCTTTTCTGTAACCTAACAATTCACATTAGAATGATGAAGTTTATTTTCCATCTCATGCTGTTCAAGCATCATCTGTTTCTCGACTCATTTGTGTAAATAAATCTTGGTGTTTAATAGTATCATGCTTAAAACCTGTTAATACAATAACCAGAATCATAGCAACTAAAAGAAGCATAGCTGCAAGGATAAATTGAAGAAAATAATGTGTATATAATAAAAGACCTAGTCCTTCAACATTTGTTACGGCATCAAGTAAAGTATATCATTGGATATAAGGATCTTCTAGCATATTTAATTCTACACTTTGAGTTAAACCCGAAAGATTGTTAATGTTATCATATGAGTAGAAAACAACTGAATCTTTAATAACAATGTATAGTAAACTTGATAAACAAATAAGAGAAATAACTGCTCCAATTGGTAAATAGCGTTCAATTTTACCTCGTAAAGTTTCTTTTAATTCAGCCTGTTTAATATTTAACATCATAACAACGAATAAAAATACAATAGCAATAGCTCCAATATAAAGAATAAAAAAAAGAATCGCTAGATACTCAGCTCCAAAAAGCATTAAAACGGACCCTGCACCTGCAAAAGCGGCTACCAGAAAAAGAATAGCGTGGATAGGATTTGATGAAGTTACCAAGCAAAAAGCTGATCCAATAGATGCAAATGAGAATAAATAGAATAATATATCGTGAGTATTCATGTTTAAGTTTATTTTTCTGTTACTATATCTCTTTAGGTCTTTATGTTAGAAAATACTTTAAGTCACGAAAATTCTAGACCAAGAATATACGTTGATATGAAAAGGAATAAAGGTGTTTACTTTAAAACTAATTTATTTTAGGGTAAAACCCCTTAAATCTTGAAAGTGACCCTGTAGACCCTTATATATCAAGGTCTCTCAAGGGAGGTTTTAAGTCTAATATTTTTACTTCATAGATAAAACATACTTAGAAGTAGGCTTTAATTTACTAAAGGGTCAAAATGCCTTTTTTTGTAATACTCACACTATTCAAAAATACATCGATATGAAAGCTATTACAAGAGTAAACTTTAAGCATGTTTTTTATTTCGAGTAAATCCCCTTAAATACGCAAAAGGCCTTTATAGAGCTATATATAACAAGGCTTCCCGAAGGGCTTTTTGGCTTAAATATTTTAATCCATTATATGGAATAATCTTAAGAAGTAGGCTTTTATAATCACACTAAAAATATACGGGTGATAGGACTCGAACCTACACGGATTAAACCATTGGCTTCTAAGACCAACCTGGCTACCAATTACAGCACACCCGCTGTTATTCTTTTTATACTTCGTTTTTAATATACTGAACCTATAATAGATGATTCAAAGAATTATCATTATATCCCGCCCTTTCCACTGAAAAGCAGTATTTGCGGTTTAATTTGGTTTGACTAGTCGAGATCGAATGGGATCGTGTCTTATGCACAAATTAAAAAGTATCAGGTTTGTGTTTTAATTATAAAATTAGGTTGAAACATATATTTAATGTAGTATTCAATTATGTGAACATAATTAGGAATGCCATCATTAAAGCGAATAGAGCAATCGCTTCAGTTAGAGCGAATCCTAACATTGTGTAAGTGAATAACTGTCCTTTTAAAGAAGGGTTTCGAGCGTAAGAAGTAATTAGAGAACCGAATACGATTCCAATTCCTGTTCCTACTCCAGCTAGTCCGATTGTAGCACATCCTGCTCCAATCATTTTTGCGGCTTGTAATGTAACGTTCATTGTAGTTAATTTAATTAGTTTTTTTTGATAAAAAAGTCTGTCTTGTTAATATAAGCAACAAGACAGTTTTGTGAATGAAATTAATATAATCTCACAAAGTCTATTTTATGCCTTTGATTATCTAAAAGATTTTAATTAAATTCGACGACGTTTTCTTTGCGTTCGAGCATTACTTTTTGTTTTTTGACCTCGTACAGGTAACCCTTGAGCATTTCGAATACCTCTATAACTAGAAATTGAACGTAAACGTTGAGCGTCTTCGTTATTTTTTACACGAAGTTTCTCTCCAATAAGAATGTCATAGTCAAGAATAAATTTCTCGAATTTTGATGTAATAAATTGCTGTTTATGTAAACTAAGATTATTAAAAGAAACAGACTTTGGTAAACCTAGTCAATTACAAAAAATATTAGCATTTTTAGGACCCATACCATAGATTTTAGTAAAGGCTTGTCTAATTGGGATATTAGATGGAACTTGGATATCAAAAACTTGTATCATTTTTAAGCTTCTTTACGAGCAAAGACTCAACTAAATACAAAAAGTACAGAAAGAACTGGAAGAATCTGGACAAGAGAATTTGAGAAAATTCCTAATGCTGGTGATAATAGTACCATTTTTGGGAAAACAACTAATACGATAATAAGACCTAAAAGACCATAAAAGAATAAAGCTGCATAATTAGGAACAAATCCGTTTTGAAGATCTTTCGTCGAACGTGAAACCTTTAATAATGTTGCTCGAATTCCTTCAGGACCAAACTGTTCGAAAACAAATTGATCTAATAATCGGAAAGTTACGTTACGCCCAAAAAGCATAGTTTGAATCAGAAAAATTTCATCATAAACTTTATCAAAATATCACTTCTTATTTAAGAAAGCAAAAACTGGCTGTACATAAGGGTGAAATAATAATGTAAAGATAACGTTATTTAAAAACATATACGCTAAAAAAGCTAAGAAACCTCCTAATACAGTAAAAATTAATGGAAGGAATTTAATTGGGAATGCTAAGAAATGAGGCTCTAAAGTTAAAGTTGTTGTTCATCCAAAGAATAATGCGTTACCTCAAAAAGGTGTACCTACTCCAAGGAATAAATCTGCTCCTAAATAACCTGATCACATAGAACCTAACGCTAATGGAAGCAATGCACAAATAACAAGAGGTGCTGGATCGTGAATATGCTCAATAGATTGCTTATAAGCGTTTGTGTTATTTAAGAATGTTAAATATGCTAATCGAAAAGAGTAAAAACTCGTACAAAAAGCGGCCATAACACCTAATCAGAAAGTAAATGAACCACTAACAATATAATGAACTGCTGCGTATTCTAAAATAGCATCCTTAGAATAGAAACCACTTAAAAAAGGAGTACCCATTAAAGCTAAACTACCTAAAAGCATCATAGCATAAGTAAACGGTAAAGAAGATAAAAGACCTCCCATTCGACGCATTTCCTGTTCATCAGCCATAGCATGAATTACACAACCTGCACTTAAGAAAAGTAATGCTTTGAAAAAAGCATGATTAGCTAAATGAAAAAAAGATACTGTGTATTTAGATAAACCACAAGCAAAAGCCATGTAACCTAATTGACTACACGTTGAATAAGCAATAACCTTTTTTAGATCGTTTTGAAGTAAACCCGTTGTAGCAGCGAAAAAAGCTGTTGCCGCACCCATAAAGGCAATAACCATAAGAGCTCGCGGAGCGAATTCAAATAAAGGTGAACATCGTAAAATCATATAAATACCTGCCGTTACCATTGTGGCAGCGTGAATTAATGCAGAAACTGGAGTTGGACCTTCCATAGCATCTGGTAATCACGTGTGAAGACCAATCTGAGAAGATTTTCCTACAGCTCCAATAAATAATAAAAGACAAATACATGTTAACTGATCAACCTCGTAGTTAAAGAAAGAAAAAGTTTGGTTGGCGTATAATGGTGCTAGAGCAAAAATTGTTTCAAACTCAACAGATTTGAATACAACGTAACATGCAATAATACCTAAACCAAAACCTCAATCTCCAACTCGATTCATAACAAAAGCTTTTAAAGCAGCACGGTTAGCACTAATTCGAGAATATCAAAAATTAATTAGAAGAAAAGAACATAAACCTACCCCTTCTCATCCAAAGAACAGCTGCAGAAAATTATCTGCTGAAATTAACATTAACATACAAAAAGTAAATAATGATAAATAAGCCATAAATCGTGGTCGATGAGGATCGTAAGCCATATAATCAATTGAAAATAAATGTACTAATGAAGATACTAAAGTTACAACGATTAACATACAACATGTTAAAGCGTCAAACTGAAATCCTCAATCAGCAATGAAAGTTTCACTATCAAATCAAGAAATCAACTTAATGTGTGTAGGACAACCACATAGTCCTACTTCATAAAAAGCAATACAAGATAAAAATAATGAAGTAAATAAACAACCTGTTGTAATAATACTTGCTCCTTTTGGTCCAAGAAAGCGACCAAAAAGGCCACCTAAGATTGAACCCATCAAAGGAAGAAAAATTATCGATAAATACATTTTTTGCAATGAAATATTCAAAAAAGCATTCACTACATAAAAACAAATATTAATAACGTGTTAAAGGAGAGATACTCAAGTGGTTGACGAGGTTAGCCTGTAAAGCTAATGCACTAGCATCGTAGGTTCGAATCCTACTCTCTTCATTATAGAATCATTTTATAGGACTTATAGAGGAAGTAGCTCAACGGTAGAGCGCCGGACTGTCTATCCGGAGGCTGCGGGTTCAAATCCCGTCTTTCTCGTTATTAAGACTTTGCGTTCTTAGCTCAAATGGATAGAGCAATAGTTTTCGAAGCTATTGGTTGTAGGTTCAAGTCCTACAGAGCGTTTTCGTAGACAGTGTAGCTTAGTTGGTTAAAGCTGTTGACTTTTAATCAGAGGATCGCAGGTTCGAATCCTGCCACTGTTACACATATTTTAACTTTGAAAGCCTTCTTGCTAAAAAGATGATCAACATATTACCTGACGTTTTTTAACTTTATAAAACCATACTAGCGTTTTGAACTCATAAAATAGCCGTCGATGGGTAAAGAAAGAAAAAACTAATAAATAAAATTGTAGACCCTAAGATAAGACTAATTTCTTTACTAAATGGTGCTAATGATACTCATTCTTTTGATTGATCAAAATAAGCTAATTTAATACATCGAATATAATAAAATGAACCAACAACATTAACCAAGATAGCTACTAAAACAGCTAAGTATAAAGACCCGTTTACAGCAGCAAAGAATAAATACATCTTACCTACGAAACCCGCTAAAGGTGGTACTCCAGCAATCGAGAAAAACATGAAAGCAATTGAAATAGCTAATAAAGGGTTTGTTTTTGAGATACATCGAAATTGCATAATACCTGTCAAAGAACCAATAGAATTTTGACTAACAACAGACATTTGTCGAGGTGTTAAATTATTTAAAACTCAATTAGTTTGTTCAGATTGAGAAGTCGAATTCGATTGGATAGATTTATTATAAAATAGAGTTTTCATATTACTATGATCTTGTTCTCATTGGTAAGTCGTTAGGTCTGCTTGTTCAGCAACAGATTTTGTACTTCGAAGAGTTAAAATTGTCGCAAATGCATTGAATGTCATAACAACATATACAATAGCATAAAGAAGTAAACCTTGAATACCTTCCAAATTACTTGAACCGATACCTAATAACATATAACCTCCGTTAGCAATTGCACTATAAGCTAAAAGTCGCTTTAAATCTAACTTTTGCATCATAGCTCCGAATGTTCCTAAGATCATTGAAGCCATAGCACAGAATACAAGAGCTTTTTGTCATTCAATACCAATATCGAAAAAACTTACATAAAAAATTCGAATAGTTACAGCAAATACAGCAAGTTTTGGTACAATAGAAAAATAAGCCGTTACTGGAGTAGGGGCTCCTTCGTATACATCGGGAGCTCACATATGGAAAGGTACCGCAGTTAATTTAAATAAAAGACCTGTTAAAACCATAATGATACCAATAAAATAAGCTGAAATATAGCTTAACGACGTATCTGGATTCGTAAAATCTAATAAAGTAATAGATGTTCCTGCAAAAAGTTGCCCCGTTTCCGAAAAATTAAGACTTCCTGTTGCAAAATAAATTAAAGAAACACCGAATAAGAAAACACCTGATGAAAAGGCACCTAAAATAAAATACTTTAATCCTGCTTCAGTTGATAATAAAGATCGACTTTTAATCGATGCTAGAGCATATAAAGGTAAACTTAAAAGTTCAATTGCTAAATACATTGTAAAAAAATCATAAGAAGCAACTAATCAACAACCACCAAGACAAGATAATAAAATAAAAATTACATATTCGAAAACATTAACTTTTTCATAAACAAGATAATCTCGACTTAATAAAAGACATACGATCGTACATGTAACTAAAATAATACTCATTTTGAAAGAGAAATCATCATAAATTAGATTGTTTTTAAACAGAATAAAAGATGGTAAAAGAGAAAAACGAGATCATAATAGTCAAAGACTAATAGATAGGATAAAAACTCCGTGTCATAGTGTGTTAATTGCTAAAACAGGGAATCGTAAAAAAGGGGAAGTTGAATATCAAACTCCATAAAGTAACAAAGCTACGATAGAAACGAGCATGAAAAATTCAACCAAAGATCCTCCTCACAAAAATCAATTAAAATGTTCCATTGATGGATTATTTAAAGACATTTTTTCTATGCTTGATAACGAATGAATTATCTTTTTTATCAACGTAAGAAGTAGGCTACTAAAGTTTATCTGAGATAAGACCTAAACCAGCGCTTAGAATTATTGCATTCCTCCTCATCAGTATACTGTACAGAATAAGAATAATCATACAACATCTACAAAATGTCAATATCATGCAGCAGCTTCGAAACCGAAGTGATGCTGTCGAGTAAAATGACCTTTGTGTAAACGAATAGCACAAATAAAAAGGAAAAGAGTTCCAATTTGAACGTGTAAACCGTGGAATCCTGTAGCCATAAAGAAAGTACTACCGTATACAGAATCTGAAATATGGAAAGGACTTTCAACATACTCTAAAATTTGGAATCCTGTGAAGAAACATGCAAGAATAACTGTTAAAGTTAAACTAACTAAAGCTTCTTTTCGGTAACCTGCTACAATACAATGGTGACATCAAGTTACAGAGAAACCAGAAAGAAGTAAAAGCATTGTGTTTAATAGAGGAACTTCTCATGGGTTAAATACATCAATTCCTTGAGGAGGTCAAGTGGCACCAATCTGAATACCAGGAATAATAGAAGCGTGGAAATATGCTCAGAAGAAAGCAAAGAAAAACATAATTTCAGATACAATGAATAAAATCATACCGATTCGGTGATTTTTTTGAACAGCTGTTGTATGAAGTCCTTCGAATGTAGCCTCACGAATAACATCGCGTCATCAAACTCACATTACAAATCAAAGCATTACTTGTCCGAAGAAAAGAGCAAATTTACCAGCAGCAAATGCATGCATGAACATTACACCTCCTGTAGTTAAAGTTAAAGCAGCTAGACCTCCTAGAAACGGTCAAGGGCTAGGTGTTACTAGATGGTAAGGATGCTTCGGGTATGAATCCGATGCATAGATAGTAGACTGAATAAAATTAGTCTTTTTATTAGTATTATTAAAAAACATTTTATGCATTAGACTTATATAAAAATTTAGCAAGTGTTAATGGATACATAAAAAAATGAGTTTTGGAATTAAAAAAACATACAACAAAACAACAACTTTTCTATCACGAAAATATTCAAGTCAAAGTCTAAGCTTTAACAAATATGAAAAAACAGATTTTTATAATGCTCAAAAGTCTCAACCTATTCATCCTCTTTTAAAAAACCAAGAAACACATTTAAAAAAAGGTCAACTTGTTTTAACTACTCAAACTCTAAACCAATATAAAAACTCAAAAACAAAACCTACTTATTTTATGGATATTGGGGAAAAAGAACTAGTCTCTTATAATTTAAAGCCTTGAATTCAACATCAACTTATTCATCGTACTTATAAAAGTAATTCTGAAGTACTTACGGATTCTAAACTTAAGAATACTTTGTTCCTGTGAAATCATTTTAAATCTCTTTATACAAATGCGGATTTTGTAAAAAGTAACCCCGGTCAGTTTGATTTATCACAACGGAAAGGGATGTTTTTAGAATGACTAAAAACAAAAAACTTTAAGTCTTTAGAAAATAATATAGAATTTCCTTATTACCAATTTAATGAAAAACATGCACAACAAATTACAACATCTCCCCATATCACAAGACAATTAATGCATTATAATAATACTTGAAATTGATTATCTAAATGTTGAAAAAAAAATCATATTCTAACGGGCCGTATTGGTCGTTCACTACGACACGCTGGTGTTTGTATTTTAATTGGTGGATTTGTTGCTTTTTTACCTAAAGGAGAATCTTCTCTGAAACAAAAGAGACTAATAAATCAGCAGGGAGCGCTAAAATCTTTACAACCTATTGGACTACGTTATCAAAATTTAAACATCATTGTAACTCGGGATAAAACAATCCAATCTACGTGATATCGATTTTCAAAACGTAAGTTTGCATAGTACTCACCGTAACAGAAAAAGGCAAAATAGCTTAAATGGTAAAGCACCAGATTCATACTCTGGAGTACAGAGTTCAATTCTCTGTTTTGTCTACCAAATATAAATTTAAACGCGATGTAGACTAATGGTTAAGTCACAAGCCTCATGACCTTGTAATTTAGGTTCAAATCCTGACGTCGCTTTTCAACTCGGATGATTAGCTCAGCTGGTAGAGCATTACGTTTACACCGTAACGGTCGGCGGTTCGAACCCGCCATCATCCTATCGAATAAAAAAATATGTCTTTATTTACTTATGGTTTTTTAACAAGACAACGCTTTGTAGTTCAAACTAAGCAGTATTTGCTTTAAATCATACTCCTTTAAAAGACCAATAATACTTTGTTTACGTAATCCACTACACCGAACTATTTTTCGACTTTTACAAAGAGCTCTAAGTTCAGGAACTTTCATAGCATAATATCCTTTAAGTTCTTCACGGGGAATAATTTTATATTGAAAGATAGAATGTATGTAAGGTTGAACTACTTTATTAAAAGCAATCACGGATTGAGATTGAATACGAATTCGAGGATAGCCGTTGTGAAAAAAAACTTTACACACAAGACCATAACGCTTGCGCAAAGTCTCTATTAAAAACTCGATATCTTTTTTTGTAAAATTATCCGTGCAAAGAATGTAACTACTGTAGCCCTGCCTAGAACCATCATCCATAAATCAATATGCTAAAGCTCTTGGGGTTAACAAAACTTCAATATTAAAGGGTACTTTTTTTGTTCATTTGTTTTCATTCGTTTCATCAGTAAAATAAAAAATCGTCGCGTAAAGACTAATAAATTCATGTATATACGTTTCTAAATATATTGAATAGTATGTTTTTTTTGTTTTTTTATTAAAATTTCTCGAGATTTTTGGTGGCGTACCTACGTAAGAGCTAAAATCTTCATAAATAGAATTGACATAAATGTAAGATTCTAACTTTTGATGTCATTTG
>CAJWJW010000001.1 GCA_913041775.1 uncultured Flavobacteriales bacterium | reverse complement strand
AAACCTAAAAAAGCCCAACCTAATTAGGTTGGGCTTTTTTTATTCTTCTGTAGTTTTCTTTTCTGTAGCTACTTTCTTTACAGCTGGCTTTTTAGCAGCTACTTTCTTAGGAGCTGCCTTTTTACCTGCAGTTTCCTTTTTAGGAGCAGCTTTCTTTTTAACAACCTTTTTTGGCTTTACAAGAAGTTCAACTATTTGTTTTTTCTTATTTCTTCTAACACCAGAAGTACCTCTAGTTATTTTTCCTTTTTTAGATTTTTGATCGCCTTTTCCCATTTCAATAATTTTAGATGTTTAGATTCAAACAATATACAAAAAAAACACACGGCATTAGTTATCAAAGGCTTTCTTACCGCCAGCCCATAATTTAAACCCTTTTCCGCGTACTGTTACTAGTTCTATATTCTCATCATTTTTTAAATATTTACGAAGCTTTGTAATGTAAACATCTAAACTACGAGAGTTAAAGAAACTATCATCTCCCCAAACTTTCATTAGCAAAGCGCTTCTATCGGTAATTTGATTCTGATTTCTACAAAGTTCAGCCAAGATATCAGACTCTTTATCTGTAAGCTTAACTTCAAGAGTAGGACTTTTTAAAATTTTAAAGTCACAATCAAAAGATAAGGTGCCTAGTTGAAAAATGGTTTCCAAAGGCTCCTCAAGATCCGGTTGTCCAAATCTACGGAGTATAGCCTCTACCCTAGCGATGAGCTCCTCAACGCTAAAAGGTTTTTTAACATAATCGTCTGCTCCAATTTTAAAACCTCTTATAACATCTTCTTTTAAAGATTTTGCAGTTAGAAAAAGTATAGGGGTTGTCTTATCGGTAGCACGAATTTCTTCAGCTAAAGTAAAGCCATCTTTCAAAGGCATCATTACATCAAAAATACAGATGTTAGGCTTAAAATCGATGTAGCTTTTAAATGCAGCATTTCCATCTTCACACAAGCGAACTTCAAAACCTCGTGTTTCGAAACACTCCTTGGTAATCATCCCAATAAATGGATCATCTTCGGCTATTAAAACTTTAATTTTATCGTTCATAAGGCAGGCTTATTATAAATGTAGTTCCTTTATTTATTTCACTAGTAACTTTGAGTTTTCCATGATGCATATCCACAATGTCTTTCACATAACTTAAACCTAAGCCATACCCCTTTACATTGTGAATATTGCCAGTAGGAACTCTATAAAACTTATCGAATACCCGGGAGAGATCTTCTTTAGAAATACCTATTCCTTTGTCAGAAATCTCTAAGATAATTTCGTTATGAGTATTTTTTGTAACTATTAGAATCTCAGGTTTATCAACAAAATACTTATTCGAATTGTCAATCAAATTATAGAGCAAATTATTAAAGTGCACTTTATCAGCTAAAATAATATCATGATTTGCATTTAGTTCACAGGTAAGGCTTCCATTTTTTCTTTGAACTTGCATAGATATGGTTTCGACAACATTTTCAATAAGATCATTTAAATGGTATTGCTCAATATTTAAACTTATCTCACCTTTTTCGTACTGAGCAATATTGAGTACTTTCTCTACCATAGTACTTAATCTTTGTAACTCTCTACGAGAAATGTCGAGATACCTAAGGCTACGTTCTTCATTATTTCTTACATCAAAATTCACCAAAGCTTCGAGGGCTAAAGATACCGTAGAAATAGGAGTTTTTAACTCATGAGTCATATTATTAATGAAATCTGTTTTAACTTCAGATACTTTTTTCTGATCGAAAATAATGTGTAATGCGTAAGCAAAACAAGCAAGTACAATGATAATTAACAGTAGGGAACTAAGTAGGATAATCCATGTTTTCTGGAGTAATAACTTCCCTTTGTGGTAAATATATAAGTGAGTGAAGTACGGATTTGAAATACTACTTAAAATAACGGGACTCTTATAACCAAACAATATGGTTGCTTGTAAACTAGCAGGATCTTTATAATAAATAACCTTATTATTGAGGTTAGAGATTGCTAAATTATATTCATTTTCTATACCTATAGAATGTAGCTCCTCATCTAGTATAGCAAGTAAACGATCAAAATTTATAATTTTGGGCTGACTCACTTTAGACAGTAGGTTACTGAGTAGTCCATTAACCTTTTGCATATAGTCGGTGCCCATATAATTTAGTGGGTTACCCGCAGTATGGAAAACACTGTCTATAGAAGGATGATAACTTTTATGAAATAAATTAATTGTATTAGGACTACTGGAAGTTACAGGTTGTAAAGAATCTGTAAGCAGAGAAAAATAATCAAAGCCATCTAAACTTTCGTTTAAGTAACGATCAGAAGTACGTGCCAAAACACGATTAATCTCCCAGTCGAGTTCTCTTTTGTTGGCTTCGAAATAATTACTCACCCAGTACCACTGAAAAGCAATAAGTCCCAATAAAGACAAACTCATTAAGGTAACAATGGAATATAGGTTTCTCTTTAGCATACTCAAAAATACAGATTAAGATGAACCAAAAACCATACTTAACAATGTTTAACTTTTAGTGAATAAAAGAAAGCTGTCAATTTAAAAAACACTTTATAAGTAGTCGAAGTAAATACTTAGAGTAAGATAAAACTCTAGTGTTCTAAAGCTTATTTAAGCTCTTTAGCAAAGAAGAACAAAGAAATCCAAGCTACCATAAAACACAAACCACCTAAAGGGGTTATAGCTACTAAAAAAGTAAAATTACTTAGTGCAAGAATATACAAGGAGCCCGAGAATACTAGTATCCCTATAGAAAAAAAAATAGCTGCACGATTTAGATGCTTACTAGAATTATTTTGGAGTAAAACAGAAACTACTAAAAGTGCAATTGTATGGTAAAAATGGTAACGTACAGCAGTTTCAAAAGTAGCAACTCGATTATTCTCAATCAAAAAAGAAGATAAACTATGTGCGCCAAAAGCACCAATTGCAACAGCTAGCAAGCCGAAAATTGAAGCTATTTTTAATACCTTTTGTGAAGTCATTAGTTTTGGATAAAGATTAAACTTATTCTAGAAAAATCAAAAATAAGACATCTTGTATTTAGAAGCAATGGCAAACGATGTAAATGCTAAAAAGCATATCTTTGCAGCCTCAAAAATAGCACTATGATTTCTGCAACAAACATTTCCATACAATTTGGAAAAAGAATATTATTCGACGATGTAAATGTGAAATTCCACGGCGAACGCTGCTATGGGATGATCGGCGCCAATGGTGCTGGTAAATCTACTTTCCTAAAAGTTCTTTCTGGGGAAATGGAAGCAAATACTGGACAGGTAAGTTTAGAGCCTGGAAAAAGGATGGCTGTTTTGAGTCAAGACCACTTTAAATACGATGAAGAAACGGTTTTAAACACGGTTATAATGGGTCATCAAGAGTTGTGGAAATTAATTCAAAAGAAGGATGCTATTTATGCAAAGCCCGATTTTGATGAAGCAGATGGTTTAGTCGCTGCAGATTTAGAAATTGAGTTTGAAGAAATGAATGGTTGGAATGCAGAATCTGATGCATCTAACATGTTATGTGGATTGGGTATTCCTGCCGAAGAACACTATAAATTAATGAATAATTTTGACGGTAGTATAAAAGTAAGAGCATTATTAGCTCAAGCTCTATTCGGTAATCCTGATGTGTTAATCCTCGATGAACCTACCAATCATTTAGATTTAAAAACGATTGAGTGGTTAGAAGATTTCTTATTAAACTTTAAGAATACAGTAATCGTAGTTTCGCATGACCGTCACTTTTTAGATACTGTATGTACCAATATAGCAGATATAGATTTTGGGAAAATTAAATTATTCACGGGTAACTACTCTTTTTGGTATGAGTCGAGTCAGTTGGCATTACGTCAGCGATCGTCAGCCAACAAAAAAGCAGAGGACAAGCGTAAAGAATTACAAGAATTCATTTCTCGTTTTAGCGCAAATGCTTCTAAAAGTAAGCAAGCAACTAGTCGTAAAAAATTACTAGAAAAAATTGACCTCGACGACATTCAAGCATCTAGTCGTAAATACCCTGCAATTATATTCGACCAAGAGCGAGAGGCTGGAGATCAGATATTAGAAGTAGAGAATTTATGTGCGCATACAGATGATGGAGTTCTACTTTTCGAAAACCTAAACTTCAAAGTTAATAAAGGAGATAAAGTTGCTTTATTAGCAGAAAACAAATTAGCTCTAGAAGCATTGTATGGTATTCTTGATGGTACACGAAAAGCAACATCGGGTACTTTCTCTTATGGACAAACAATAACACAAGCATTTTTACCAAATGACAATGCGAAGTACTTTGATACTGATGACAACCTGATAGACTGGTTACGTCAGTTCTCGGAAGTTAAAGATGAGGTGTATGTACGTGGGTTTTTAGGGAAGATGTTATTTAGTGGAGAGGAAACATTTAAATCTGCTCGAGTACTTTCTGGGGGGGAGAAAGTTAGATGTATGCTATCTAGAATGATGTTGGCACAAGGGAATTTATTAATGTTTAACGAACCTACATCTCACTTAGATTTAGAATCTATTCAGGCTCTTAATAATGCCATGACAGAATTTAAAGGAACAGTTCTTTTTTCTTCTCATGATCATACTATAATCCAATCGGTTTCTAATCGTATACTAGAAATTATGCCTAGTTCACAACACGATAAGTTAATGGACTACGATGAGTTTATTGAGTTTAAAAAAGCTTTGGAGAAAAAGAAGAAGTAGTATTTATTATAAAATTAAAAATGACTTTCGGATAAAATATCTGAAAAGCATTTTTTTGTGGCATAATTAGATGAAAAATTTATAAGTACTGTGTAAGCTGTTTTCTGGTTTAGATTAAAAAGAGCTTTGTAATTTTTGGATCGTTTTATTAAAGTCAGTCCAAATCTCAGCGACAATAGTAGCAGCTGGTTTTATAGTATTTATGGCAGATGAAATTTGACCAATTTCTAATTCACCTTCAACTAAGTCGCCTTCAAACATTCCTTTTTTAGCTCTCCCCCTACCTAGTAATACTTTTAAGTCTTCAGTACTAGCGTTTTGTTGCAATGATTCTTGTATATCTGCGTAAAACTTATTCTTAAGTAAGCGCACCGGAGTTAATTGTTTAAGTGATAATTCTGTATCACCTTCAGCGGAACTTAGAATAAGATCTTTGAAATTTTGATGAGCTGACGATTCTGGACTCGCCACAAAAAGAGATCCTATTTGAACTGCTTCAGCACCTAAAGAAAAGGCTGCTGCCATAGCTCTACCAGACCCTATACCACCTGCTGCAATTACAGGGATATTAACTGCATCACTTACTAAAGGAATTAAACATATTGTGGTCGTTTCCTCCCTTCCATTATGTCCACCAGCTTCAAATCCCTCAGCAACAATAGCATCTACTCCAGCGGTTTCAGATTTTTGTGCAAACATCACATTAGAAACTACATGAACTACCTTTATTCCGTGTTGCTTAAAAAGTGGAGTCCATTTTTTAGGCGAACCAGCAGAAGTAAAAACAATGGGTACTTTAAGTTCGATAATTGTTTGAACATGCTCTTCTATACTTGGGTATAGTAAAGGTAGATTTACAGCAAACGGTTTATTGGTAGCCTCTTTACATTTAAGTATTTGTTCTCTTAAAATCTCAGGATACATAGAGCCAGCGCCAATAATACCTAGGCCGCCCGCATTACTAACAGCAGAAGCTAATTCCCATCCGCTACACCAAATCATTCCGGCCTGAATAATTGGAAGTTCTATATTGAATAGTTGTGTAATTCTGTTTTTAGTCATGAATTGATTGTATTAAAACAGTTCAAGAAAGTGTTTTTATAATTTTTAGAAGCTAAATAATTAAAATAAACCTTACTCTTCAAACTTGGTTTTAGTCTCTATAAGGTCTCCAAATTCATAGATTTCCATTTTCACTTGAACACCACTTTCAGCAAAGTAGAACCATTTCCCATTTTTAAGTCCTTTCTTGTAGCTTCCGGCAATTTTTGTCTTTCCGGAGGGGTGGTTCGAAGTACTTTGCCCATGTAATTGTCCGGATACATAATTTGATTTCTGTAATACCTTAGCGTTGGTGTTATATTTAACCCAAGAACCATTCTTTACTCCCTTAATCCAATTAGTTACTTCGGCTGTAGTACTATCAGAATAGAACACTTTTTCTAAACCATCTTTTAAACCCTTATTATAGTTTTCTGTAGAAACTAAATATCCTTTGGTACTGAAATATTTCCACTCTCCTATTTTGTTTTTTCCATCTAGCTTTCCTAAAGCTTCTACGCCACCTTTAGGAAGGTACATTACAGCTGTGGCAATTCCACCCGCTATTTCATAATTTCTTTGGGATACAATTTTCCCGTTTTGATCGTAAAACTTAAACAAGCCAATTTCTTTACCGTCTTCAAAAGCTCCTTCATAACGAGGAGAACCCCAAGGATAATCTTTAGACCAAAGACCTTGTTTTAAACCGTTTTCGTCAGCATGATTTTGTGCAGAAAGGAAAGTGGTACAAATAAGTACTGTTAGAATAACTAAGCGCATAAATAGAAGTTTTGGTAAATATAAAGATACTTTTTCTCAGAATGAAGCTTCGGCATTTTGTATTTTATCTTTTATGATTATTGGTGGTCGCTGCAAAGCCATGATCACCAGTTTCGTTTATATAGAAAATAAATCCACTTTGATAAATTGCTCCAATCTGAATATTTGAATAATCTGAACAATCACTTTGATAGTCAGGAAATGTTAAATATTAAGGGTTATCAACAACTGGAGTACTAACATTTAAAATACAGTCGTAACTACTATAAGTAACCTACTCACAAGAAGAATAAAGAACAGAGGAAATACCAGTAAAATATAAAGTTGATTTTTCATAAATATAGCAAAAACAAAAATGCCACCGAATTTCGGTGGCATTTAAAAAATTAGGTTTTAAACAACAGGATTAATGAACAACGGTAAGTTTTTTCATTAATTTATTACTTCCATCGTTAAGTTCAACAAAGTATAAACCATTTGCGAAGTTTTTTGTTTGGATAGTGAAATTCAAATTAGACTGTATTTCGTTTAAAACTACTTTCCCTTGTACATCGTAAATAACCACTTGTACATCATCTGACCAAAGTCCAGCTAAAGAAATAGTACATGCATCTTTAGAAGGATTAGGGTATAGATGTGCGAAAGAAACTTCTTCGACTTCATCTACAGAAACTCCGTAATGATCGAACATAAGTGTACCACCATCAGAAACATTATCGCAAGAGAGATCTGAAGAGCTTGCACTATAAACACAAGCCGTATTTTCAACTTGGAAACGATCTATAATACGTACATCGTCAATAGTCCAACCTTCTACTTCTTCAGTAGAATTGCCATCGTCTGTAACATAAGTAAAACGGATGGTAATTGTTTCGCCCATATAGTTAGATAAATCAACCAAAGTATTTACAAAACCATCACTGTTACCCCAGAAAGAGTTAATACCACCTAGAGGAGGCGATGCTTGAGAAACACCTCTATAATGGCCTCTAATAATACTTGAACTCACTTGTTCGAAGTTTACTTCATCTGTAGAAACAGAAATATAACCACCATCGTAACTAGCTTCCGTACTGTATTGATGCCAGAAACTTAAAGTAGGAGCGTTTCCTTCTACTGTGAATGGCTCTAAGCCTAGGTAAGAAACTGTGCGGTAATCAACATTTGGAGCATACCATGCATACTCACCACTATTAGCTTCAAAATCTATTAAAGCCCATTCTGGGTCAAAACCTTCGTCTGCCCACGTTATCCAGTAATAGTCATCATCTTCCATATCATCTTCGAAAATAACTTCACTAAACAAGTTTTCGTTTGGACTCACTGAGTAAGAACATTCTATCGATTCCCCAGTTTGCATATCGCCTAGTGTAAAGGTTAAAACATTCCCTTCTATTTGTGCATCACAGGTAGCAGACTCACTAATAAAAGACACATCAGCTTGTAAAGTATCAACAATATATACAGCCATAGCAGAATCAGGTGTATGATTGTATACGCTTAAAGTGTATAATAAGTCATCAGAAGAGTTAGCATCAGCAATTGCAGACTTAACAATCTTTAAAGTTTTAATGCATTCAGGAATATTATCAAATGCTTCAATTCCATCGCCTCTATCGTCAGCAGAACCAGCATTGGAAGAGTAACCTAATCCTCTACGAGCAAAAGTCTCCCAAATCATACAAGCATTTTCTCCGTTGTATAAATATTCATCTGCCAGAATTACGGCATCTCTCATTTCTGTAAAATTAGCATTACAAGGTTGTAATTTCAAACCATCAATTACCAATTGCATTACCATATTATTACCTCCAGTACCGTTGTATCTATCAGTATCGTAACCGTATAAATCCGTGAAATTCCAGTATAAATCCCAAATCATAGTAGCCCAAACAGAACCAACACCATGAGGCACAGACTCAGTAATAATATTATCGTAGGTCATAGGGTTTAAGCCCATATCTCTACTATATGGATAAGAACGTATTCCTCTACCATCGTTATTCTCTGCCGAAACATAGGTTCCAATTCCACGAGACATTGCTCCTGTATCGCCTACTTTTGAAGTCATTGCTAAACCGAAGAAATCACTCCAACCTTCACCTGCTTGTTCGTCTCCGTATAAACAGTTTCCACCAGTTAAACGAGAAGAGATTCCATGACCATATTCGTGTGCAATGATACCGTTATCAAAGTCGCCATCTAAATAAGAAGGACCTGGAGGTGAGTTGTTAACAAAGGTTGCATTTATAACACCATCACCCAACAGGTAATTGTAAAACTCATCTCCATTATATTTCCCCATAAAAACAGCAGGAATAGTCACTTCAGCAGCATCAACACCTGCAGCCATTCCAATAATACCTCCCACATTATTGTAAATAATTACAGCAATTGCTCCAGCATTTTGAGCATTTAATGCCTTTGTACTGAATTCGCAAGTACCACGGCTAACAAGTGCAATTTTCCCGGTTAGATCATTTAATATCTCACCACAGCCTTCTATACCATATGCCGAGCCATCGTCTACAGGAACAATATCAGCAGTAAGAGGAATACTGGTGATTTCTCCAGCCCAATCTGTTGTCGGTGAAACTTCGTAAACTCCTGCAAATTGCTCAGGAGAATTAACCGTAAATAAATCAAATGGATTTGCTGGTTTATCCCAAATATACATTTGCATGACTGGGTTAGACCCATCGTTTGGAGTCATAAAATTGGCATTGTTTAAGGCTATATTTTGATCAATACCACTTGAATCTTGAGCTTGTGCAAGTACATAATCGTTTCCAAAACCAGTTTCACCATAGTTATTGAATTGAAAATTACCCGAAGCAGGATCAAATCCATAGTGATACCAAACATCGTGCATCATATTAGCCATATAAAACAAGTTTACCGTAGCTGCATCAAGATTCTGATCTGGTTCTGTCATAGCATCGAAAGGATAATCGAAAACCAAATCGAAGCCACCAGTAGGTTCATCACCTTGAGGCGTATTAGAGTCTGTAAGGTCAGAATAGGCGTGTACATTATTTCCTCTAGTAATATAATATTCGGGGCCTTCTAAAGCATTAGTGTCGTGCCATCCAAAAGGAGACGCATCTGCATTACTAGGAGAAACCTCCATGGTTCTATCCCCATGTGAAGGACTTTCTAATGGAATAGCAAATACATTATATGAAGGACCGACTACAGGAGTTGCAATAAACTCTTCAATAGCTAAAACTTTATCGTGATTATCATGACTACAGTCTGCAGTAGAATTAAACGAACAGTGTTGAACCCAGTTATACTTACGTAGTATTTCTCCTGTAGTTGCATCAACAAGTACATTCCAACAATCGGTAGCATCATTTTCGTAGATTGTTAAATCCCATACTTTTCTGAGTGTATTATTAATTTCAAAGTACGCTTCTTTCACTGGGATTGCATCAATAGAGAAATCTGCAGAATAAAGAGATGTCGTTTCGTTATTTTTGGAAATTCTATTCGGTTTAGAATAGTCGATTTCTAAAATTCTACAAGCAGATTCAATAGCTTGAATTTGATTTAAGCTTGTTTGGCTAAATACTTGTTGGTTTTCTAGATCCGAAACAAAAGTATTCTGCGTTTGCATCCAACCTTTGTCTTCTCTGTAATGTAAGCGGATTTCTGCTTTATGTATAGGTATCCCAGAATAGTTTTGTTGTAAAAAAACATGTTGCAAATGTGTTTGCTTACTATAATAATCTCTGTAAATAGAGTAGTCTTGAAAGTCGTTTTGACTTAACGCAAGCTTGGTGCTGTTTTTTTGTAAATAGGCTTCAACTTCTGACTCAACATTAAACGATTGAGCAAAAAGGAATGAAGGTATTAATAGTAAACTAGCAAATAGGTTTCTCAATTTCATAATCTAATTTTAAGAGGCTAAATATACTAATTTATACTACGCAGTAGATGTTATAATGTGTTAATGATTTGACTAGCCATATTAATCCAAGAATACTTTTTCTTTTCCTCTTTTACATTTTCTATAAACTCTAATTCTCTATCATTATCATAAAAATCATTAATGGCTAATGAAATTTCGGTAGGGTCTACCTCCACTACATAACCTACTTTATTATGAGGAACTATTTCTGGTAGTCCACCAACATTAGTCACCAAAATAGGTTTATTAAAATGATAAGCAATTTGAGCAACACCACTCTGTGTAGCAGATCTATATGGTTGAACTAAGATGTCGCAAGCAGAGAAAAAAGTAGCAACTTTTTCTTGAGGAATAAAATCTGCATGAAAATGAACTCTAGCGCTTAAGCCTAATTGTTGGACTAAATTTGTGTAATCTAGCTTAGATTCATAAAACTCGCCAGCAACAATTAATTCAACATTATCATTTATTGAAGGTAGAGATTCAATCAATAAATCGAGTCCTTTATACCTTCTGATAAATCCAAAAAACAAAATATATTTCTTAGCGAGATCAAGATTCAAGCTCTTTAATGCAGTATTTTTTTCTTGTAAATCTCCAAATTGATCATACACAGGATGTGGATGGAAATTAACTTTTGGACTCTTAATGAATTTATTGATGTCTTTCCCTACAGACTTAGACATCACCAAAAATTGATTATTTGCTTTAAGAAAATAGGAGGTTAATAATCGGTCGCCCATTCTCTTTTCATGTGGGATAACATTGTCACATAAAGCAATGAGTGGGGTACTACTTTTTAAACGCGAGAACTTTAAGACAGAACCTAAAGCTGCACCCATAAAGGGTATCCAAAATCTGGTAATAATCAGGTCAGGTTTTTGTTTTCGAAGCCATAAAGCTGTTTTAATCCAAGATAATGGATTTACAGAATTTATAGATGTATGAATTTCTATAGGTGGTTTAACGCACTTAAAATCGAACTGAGTCTTTCCTGGGAATAAAAAAGAAGGGTACTGAATCGAAAAAGAAAGCATAATTATCTCGTGTCCTAAGTGCTGTAAAGCTAAAGCTAAGGAATGGTTACTATCTGCAATACCTCCACGTAGAGGAAATGCAGGACCAATGAGAATAATTTTTTTCTTTTCCAATAATATTAATTCAGAAGGTCTTCTATAATATATTTATTGCGATCGGTGTTAGAACGAGCAATTAATTCTGCTATAAAGCCAGTCATGAATAATTGTGCTCCAATTATCATAGCTAACATCCCAAAGTAAAACAAAGGTCTATCTGTCATATTATAAGCTTGCCACATAAGTTTAGCAAAAACTAAATAGGTAGCAATTGCAAAACCAATAGCAAAGCTTAAAACACCCATTAATCCAAAAAGGTGCATTGGTTTTTTACCAAATTTAGAAATAAACATAACTGTGAATAAATCTAAGAATCCGTTTATAAAACGTTCAATTCCAAATTTAGTAACACCATATTTTCTTTCTTGGTGTTGTACAACCTTTTGACCAATTTTATCAAATCCAGCCCATTTAGCTAATACGGGAATATAACGATGCATTTCGCCGTAAACCTCAATGCTCTTAACTACTTTATGGTCGTAGGACTTTAAGCCACAATTAAAATCGTTTAAAGTTATACCAGACATTTTTCTAGTAGCCCAATTAAATAGTTTTGTAGGGATTGTTTTTGTTAAGGGGTCAAATCGCTTTTCTTTATATCCCGAAACAAGGTGTAATCCATCTTCCTTAATCATTCTATAGAGCTCTGCTATTTCTTCAGGGCTATCTTGTAAGTCTGCGTCCATGGTAATAATAACATCTCCTTTAGCAGCTTCGAAAGCTACATAAAGCCCCGCAGATTTACCATAATTTCTGCGAAATTTAATTCCTTTTACAGAACTATCGTCTTTAGCTAGATTAGCAACAATTTCCCATGAATTATCAGTACTTCCATCATCTACAAAAACTATTTCGTAGGTAAAAGAATGTTTCACCATCACTCGTGTTATCCATGAGTGAAGTTCTTGAAGTGATTCGGCCTCGTTAAACAGAGGTATACAGATAGATAGTTGTAGTTTCTCCACTTAATTACTCGCTAAGTTGTTGATTTTCGTTCTTAGTGAAAGCTGCAACTAAAAGACCAAATACGGTATAAAAGACTATAGAGAAGATGAAGCCCTTAAACATATTAAGTGCATCAAAACTAGAACCTTCCTCCAAGTTCTTTATTGTTGCTTCAATTATAGACTCCTCTGCTCCTATACTTTCTAATTGAGAAACTGTTTTATTAATAATAGCATCAATAACCTCAAGACCAAAATCTGGATCGATTATATTGTAAAGAAGAATACTCGCAAAGGTATTTATAAAGCCTGCAGCAATTAAGATACCCGTACAAGAGGTAAATGCATCTCTGAAGCTTATAAAGCCATCATTTAAAGATCTAAATCTACGAGTGTGATAAATAGGGAAAGCGATCATTAAAACAAATGAACTGATAGATACAGCATAATTCGTTAGTAATTCAGGACCTCCAATATAAGTAATTGTAGTAATGGCAACTAATATTGCTCCAAGGCTTAATCCATTTTTAAGCACATGTTGTTTTAATTCTTCAGACATATTTAATATTGTTTAGAACAAAGATAATAATCTATCTAAAAGGTACAAGTACATTAAGGTTTAAGCATAAAAAAAGCCTCTTCTTTTCAGAAGAGGCTTTTGATTATCAGAAAATAATTTATTGAACAATTTTCTTTTCTACAGTTCCGTCATTGTATAAATACAATACAACTTCACCTTTAAATTGATCTTGAACATTTACTTCTTGACCTAACATATTCACCACTTTTACAAGTGAACGAATATCGTTTGGATGAACATCAGCTTCCATATTAGCAGCCCATTGAGGTACTGTTGGAGACATTTCGATACGCTCACCATTTGTATTTGGCCATGTATAGCCTTCAATTGCAGAGAATGTTTTAATCTGGTAACCTTGACCAGGAATAAAGTTTCCTATACCATTAAAGCCAAACTCAGGCCAGTACACATTTGCATTATTATCTTTAACAATAGCAATTGACACTTCTATTGAAGAAAGTGTAGCAACTACATCTTGCTCATAAGACAATGTATATCCTAAGATATTCCATCCATCCACAATATCAACATATATAGGAGCGCAAGAATTAGCTAGAGCATCATCTAATTCAGCTTGTAAGTCAGCAATAATTCCTCCTGAGATAAGATCTGCAGCACTTACAGCAACATCTACATCTACTTGAGATATACCATCTTCTGGTGTTACAGAAGCTGCACCATCACCGTAACCATATCCATAAGATAAATCGGCTTGAGCATCTACATCAGCTTGAGATATACCATCTTCTGGTGTTACAGAAGCTTCACCGTCAGAGTAACCCAAGTCGTAACCATATCCATAAGATAAATCGGCTTGAGCATCTAAATCTGCTTGAGATATACCATCTTCTTGGTTTGCCATAGCAGTTTCTAATTGAGCTTCTAAGTCTGACACATTAGCAAGAGCATCATCTAACTGACCTTGTGCATATGAAGCAGCTTCTACAGCAGCAAGATATTCAGCTAAATACTGAGATCCTAAAGCTTCCATTTCAGAAATTGCAACAAGAGCGGCATCTAGTGAAGTTTGAGCTTCAACAATTGCAGCATTTGTGTAATCTAAATCAGCTTGTAAACCAGTAGCAACATCTAGCCACGAAATACACGAACCATCATCATCAGTTGCTTCACCGTTATAATTAGAAGCAGTAAGATCAGTACAACCTAGAACAGCATACTCACATGACCCGTCATCAGTATTAGCAGCTACATTATAGTTTGTTGCAGTAGCATCTGTACAACCTAAAACAACACAACCCATATCGAATGATGCTGTTGCACCTGACTCTACTGTATAAGTAGACTCTCCGATTGTCATTACTGTTCCATCCCATCCGTCACCGAATGCATCTACTAAGTTAATTGTATAAGAACCGCTTAAGTCAGCACATCCAGCAAATGGTGCGCCACCGGCAGCTAATTCTGTTCCATCACAATCTGCAATAGTCCAAGATTTTTCTCCTAAATAATTTCCACCGTCTACAGTTACAAGTGTTCCTGAGATACAGTTTCCGTCACAGTCAAAGCCTGCTGCAGCATAAGTACAAGATGCATCATCTTGTTCTGCAGTTGCATCAAAGTTACAAGCGGTAGCTTCTGTACATCCTTGTACTAATTCATACTCACATAATGCATTGTCAGAAATGTCTGCATCTGCATTATAGTTTGTTGCTGTATCATCTGTACATGCTGTTACACATCCTCCAAACGAACCATCTTCTGCTCCACCTGCTGCTAATAGTGCTCCAGATGCGTCAGTTATAGTCCAGCTATTTTCATATGCATAGGTATCAGTTGCTAAATAAACTACTGCATTACATGCTGATAAATCTACACATGCAATAGTTGATGATCCAGCACCAGCATTAGTAGCAGTAACGTCACCTACAGTAACACTTCCTCCACCGTCTCCATAAGAGTCAAACATATTTATTGTTACTTCAGAACCATCACAAGTAGGAACTAAGTTCTCACACGATCCATCATCAGAGTTAGCATCTTCGTTAAATTCTACATAATCTGCATCAGTACAACCAGTTACTTTCCAAGTAATACAAAGAGCTTGAACATTAACATTTGCGTTTACATCGTATTCTATGTAATGACCATCCATACAACCTTCAATTGTAGCGATACAAGATCCATCATCTACAATAGCGTTTGGACTGTAATTTAAAGCAGTTGCATCAGTACAACCTGAAGCTGCATTACCTGTACAAGAATAAGTATAGTCTAAAGCAGAGACAAACAACACTCCATTCAAGGAATATGTTCCTTCACCATTAGAATATGAACTAGAAATATTATAAATACCTCCAGAAGTTTGAGCCATCCATACTAGCTCATCTCCTGCGTTGTATCCATCTATACCGTCTGCAGAAGAATCGTCTCCCCATGCAGTTACTTGCATTGAAGACCCAGTCCATGATGATGAACCTGCACAAACTAAGTTACCAATATCATTTGTATAGAACACACCAATCATGTCTCCTATTGATAAAGGTCCTTCTAAAGCATTAGGTGTAATAAACAATGTCATGTTTGATCCAGTATTAACTGAAGAGAAGTCTAAAGCAGCACAAGGCTCACCTATAGAATTTCCATCACAGTCAAGTCCAGCATCTGCATAAGTACAAGAACCATTATCAGCAGTTGCAGCTACATCGTAGTTACATGCAAGGTCGTTAGTACAACCCATAACATCAAAGTCACATGACCCGTCATCAGTATTAGCAGCTACATTATAGTTTGTTGCAGTAGCATCTGTACAACCTAAAACAACACAACCCATATCGAATGATGCTGTTGCACCTGACTCTACTGTATAAGTAGACTCTCCGATTGTCATTACTGTTCCATCCCATCCGTCACCGAATGCATCTACTAAGTTAATTGTATAAGAACCGCTTAAGTCAGCACATCCAGCAAATGGTGCGCCACCGGCAGCTAATTCTGTTCCATCACAATCTGCAATAGTCCAAGATTTTTCTCCTAAATAATTTCCACCGTCTACAGTTACAAGTGTTCCTGAGATACAGTTTCCGTCACAGTCAAAGCCTGCTGCAGCATAAGTACAAGATGCATCATCTTGTTCTGCAGTTGCATCAAAGTTACAAGCGGTAGCTTCTGTACATCCTTGTACTAATTCATACTCACATAATGCATTGTCAGAAATGTCTGCATCTGCATTATAGTTTGTTGCTGTATCATCTGTACATGCTGTTACACATCCTCCAAACGAACCATCTTCTGCTCCACCTGCTGCTAATAGTGCTCCAGATGCGTCAGTTATAGTCCAGCTATTTTCATATGCATAGGTATCAGTTGCTAAATAAACTACTGCATTACATGCTGATAAATCTACACATGCAATAGTTGATGATCCAGCACCAGCATTAGTAGCAGTAACGTCACCTACAGTAACACTTCCTCCACCGTCTCCATAAGAGTCAAACATATTTATTGTTACTTCAGAACCATCACAAGTAGGAACTAAGTTCTCACACGATCCATCATCAGAGTTAGCATCTTCGTTAAATTCTACATAATCTGCATCAGTACAACCAGTTACTTTCCAAGTAATACAAAGAGCTTGAACATTAACATTTGCGTTTACATCGTATTCTATGTAATGACCATCCATACAACCTTCTATAACGGAAGAATCAACTAAAGAAAAATCGATTCCAGTTACAAATGAAATTGCATTCAAAGCATATACATTCATTACCTCAGTCTGATAAGAAGGAGTGATATCATATAAATAGCCATTGTCAGATTGAGCTAACCACGTTAGCTCTTCTCCATTAGCCATTCCATTATCAAGTTCTGCTGCCTCAGTACCCCAGACAGTAATTTGAAATGGTGCGCTTCCTGAAAAAGGAGACGATCCAGCACAAGTAAGTTCACCCGCGTCATTAGTATAAAAAATACCAATTTGGGTCACATTTACAAAGTCTCCAGAAATATTTGCCTCTGGAGTTACGAATACGGTCATATTAGACCCTGTGTTTACGACATCAAAATTAGTGGCACTCAATTGGCTGGAAGCCAAGAGTAAAGTCAAACAACAGAAAAAAGTATAGATTTTTCTCATGATGGGGGATTTAGTTAAATATTCAGTGTATTCCTCAAATATACATTTATATATACAAATTACAATACTAAATTGTTAAAACATAAAAAAGGGCTATGTTTTATAAACATAGCCCTTTAGAAATTTAGTATGAATAATATTACTCTACGATTCTTTTTTCTGTACTACCATCGTTAAATAAATACAATAAAATCGTACCCTTAAATTGTTCATCAGGACTCACTTCTTGACCTAACATATTTACTACACGTACAAGAGATTTTATATCATTTGGATGATTTAAAATAGGTAAATCATACACATATGAAGGAACTGTTAAATTTAAATTCATTCGTTGACCATCAGTATCAGGGAATGTATAATCAGAAACCTCATTATACATTCTGATTTGATAACCTTGCCCAGGAATAAAGTCTCCAATACCATTAAACCCGTACTCTGGCCAATAAACATTGGCAGCATTGTTTTTAACAATTTGTACAGCATCTACAATAGGATCCAGGGTAGCAACAACGTCTTGACTTGAGTTTAAAGTAAACCCAATTATATTCCATCCAGCTAGTAAATCAACATAAATTGGATCACACGAAGATCCTGTATTACCTAAAGCTTCATCTAATTGAGTTTGCAATAAAGAAATAGTTGAATTTGCTGCATTTAGATCAGCTTGAGTAATACCGTCTTCTGGCACAATAGCATCTAATAAAGCTTGAACTGCATCTACATCAGATTGAGAAACACCATCTTCTGGCACAATTGCATCTAGTAAAGCTTGTACGGCATCTACATCAGATTGAGAAACACCGTCTTCAGGAACAATTGCATCTAGTAAAGCTTGTACGGCATCTACATCAGATTGAGAAACACCATCATCTCCTCCGGATTCTACACAAGAATTGTAAGCATCTTCCCACGAAATACACGAAAGATCATCTTCCGTTGCTGAAGAGTCATAATTTGAAGCAGTAATATCAGTACACCCTCCTAATTCAAGAGCATCACAAATACCATCCTCATCAAAATCACTAAGACAAGAACCTACACAGTTATAATATTCTTCTGGATATGAACAAGAACCGTTATCTGTATTTGCTGAGAGATCATAGTTACAGGCATTCAGATCTGTACAACCAAAATATTCTACTGTACAAGCTGATTCAAAATCTAAGCCTACAACAAATGAAATACCGTTAATAGCAAATGTTGACATACTTGGTGTCTCATAAGAGGCTGATACTAAATATACATCATCTCCAGATTGAGCAAGTAGCAACAAAGGTGCACCCGAACTTAAACCATCTATCTCATCTGTTGTTGTATCATCTCCATAGGCTGCAATCTGAACAGCACCTCCTGTCCACTGAGTAGAACCTGCGCAGTGCGCACTTCCATCTTCTGAAACATAGAACACACCTATATTATCTCCTAATGATAGAGGCGTACCTTCTACAGCTGTTGGTGTCAGAAATACTGTTGCATTAGAACCAGTATTTGTTGTTTCAAAACTTACTGAACATCCTGCACCAATTAAATCATATTCACATGAGCCATCAGAAGTATTAGCTGAAGAATCATAATTGGTTGCATTTGAATCTGTACATCCTTCGGATATTAAAGTAGTACAGGAACCATCATCAACGTTTGCACTAGAGTCATACTCTAAATAACTTGTATCTGTACAACCTTCATATTCACAATATCCTGTATCTGTTGCACTTAAATCATAGTTGTCAGCTTCTTGATCTTGACAGCCAACTACTTCATCTTCATCACATACTTGATCTCCATCGGCATCATTTAAACAATTTCCATCACAATCATAACCATCATCAGCTGCTGGAGTATCACATCCACAACCTAAATCATTATTATAACAAGAACCATCCTCTGTTGTTGCAGCTGAATTATAATTACATGCCGTTGCATCTGTACAACCATCTAAACTCACTGTAACACAGGAGCCATCATCTACATTTGCATTTGCATAATACTCAACATAATTTGAATCTGTACAGCCCGCAATAGCAACTAAAATACACGAACCATCATCTATAGTTGCATTAGAATTGTACTCTAAATAAGTATTATCTGTACAGCCTTCGACATCAACAGAACAAGATATTGCATCGTTAGACATACCAACTACGAAAGAAGTAGCATTTAAAGTAAAAACATCTTGTGGACTTGGAGTTAAATTATATTGACTACCATCGTTACTTTCAAATTTCCAAACAATAGCTTCTCCTGCAGAAAAACCATCTTTTACATTTGTTGTAGCATCATTACCCATGGCAGCAATTTGAACTTGTCCTCCTGAAAAACTAGAAGCCCCTCCACAAATTTCAACACCATTGTCGTCTATAAAATAAACACCAACTGTTCCATTACCCAAATCTGTCAATAAAGAGGGACTAGTAAGAAATAAAGTCATGTTAGATCCAGTGTTCACAAAGTTTACATCTAAAGGTGGACAAGTACCGTCATTACCACCGGCACAATCAATTTCAGAATACGCCGATGAATTAATAAAAGTCATCGCATTGATAACAAAATTATCAGATGGAGCTAAAGATAAAGAATAGCTTGTGCCATCAGTAGATTGATAAAACCAATTTATAGCTTCTCCAGAATTGAAACCATCTTTTTCTGTAGTTGTTGCATCATTTGCCATTACAGCTAACTGCAACTGATTACCAGTAAAAGTAGCGGAAGAAGCACATACAAACTCACCATTTTCGGCTAAATAAAAAGCACCAACAACACCATCTCCCAATTCACTATAGATTGAAGCAGCAGCGGGTGGGGTGAAAAATGCGGTCATATTAGATCCTGTATTCACAAAATCGAAATCTAAATCGCATTGAGCCGGCTCAATTTGAGCCTGTAAGGGGAGGGCTATCAGCAAACATGCAGATAGTACCGAAAAGAGCTTTTTCATAAACAAGTTATTAAGTTATTAATAAAGAAAAAAAATGGAAGCGTTTAGCCTCCATTTTTTTTTACAATTTTTATGCCATTAATTGATGGTCTTTTCAACTGTACCATCTGAGTATAAATACAATAATACTTCACCTTTGAATACATCGGCAGGTATTACTTCTTGCCCCATCATATTCACTACTCGCACCAAGGTATGAGTATCATTTGGATGAGAAGGGATTTCCATTTCTATTGCCCAAGTAGGTATTTGAGGGTAAACATCTAATCTTTCTCCAGAGATATAAGGGAAAGTATAATTTGCGTAAGCTTCATACATACGAACTTGATATCCTTGTCCAGGAACTAAAGTACCTAAACTATTGAATCCAAATTCTGGCCAATATACTGCAGCAAAGTTGTTTTTGATTAAGTGTAAATCTGACCCTAGCACTTCCAAAGAAGCTGCAGCATCCATCTCCTCTTGTAAAGGGAAACCAATCATATTCCATCCCTGATTTAAATCAACATACAATGCAGTAGAATGATAAGTTAAGTTTTCAGTAAGATCAATATTCTCAGCTTGTAAATTAGCAATATCAGTATCTAAAGATTCATTATACGTCATTAAGAAATCAATTTCTAATTCAAATTGAGTACTGTCTGATTGTAAATTAGCTACGTGCTCTTCGTAAGCTGCATCTTCTGATGCGTCGTTAGCATTTAGAATTGCGATTGTGTTATCGTAATTAGCAATTAAAGTAGCTAACTGAGACTCATAATCAAACTCCATATTTTCTAGATCTAAGTCGTAGTTATCAATAGTTTGATTTAACAAATCAAGTGCAGCATCAGCAGCGGCAGCTGCATCAGCATTAAGTCCTTCAACAATTAAGTCGTGTGTAGCATTGATTGCTACAATTTCTGTGTCGTAAGAACTAATTAAGTTAGCAATTTGAGTGTCGTAACTTGAAATTGTATTTGCTAAGTCAGTATTTAAACCATCTATATCTGCATTAAGACCAGCAACCTCAGAATCCCATGAAGCATTAAGAGTTGCAATTTGAGAATCATAATCTAAAATCGTGCTAGCTAACAAATTCTCTAAACCTAAACTATCAGACTGAAGAGAAAGAATAGCCGCTTCTAAATCAGCAACATCAGAATTCATTAATGAAGTTAAGTTAGCTATTTGAGTTTCATAAGAAGATATAGAATCTACTAGACCTTGATTTAATACAACAAGGTCATTTTCTAAACCAGCAACTTCAATATCCCAAGAGCTGTTAAGAGAAGTAATGTCTGCAATATAAGATGCATGTACATCATTTAACGAGTCAGTTAATGTACTTTCTAAAACAAACAACTGTCCTTGGTAATCTAACACCATATTATCGAAGTCTGATTGCATAGAAAGAATCGTCATATTTAAAGTATTGTTAATATTTAACAAGTCTGTACTCAACTCATCAATAACAACATTTGCAGCAGCTAATTCATCGGCTTGCAGAGCATATAAAGAACTCCAAAATATAGAACAAGAACCATCTGAAACTAAAGCAGAAGAACTAAACTCTAAATAAGCAGCATCCATACAACCATATTCAGGATCTATAATCCAACCTGTAATAATATATGCAGCGTTTACCATATAAGTATTAGATCCTAAAGAATAAATAGGATATAAACTAGCATCTACGTCTGCGGATATATCTCTAGATTTCCAAACAATTTGTTCGCCAGAATCAAAACCATCTTTAATTTCACTGTTTGCGTCATTACCCCAAACAACAATTAATTGATTTACAGCATCAGTATCCCAAACTAATAAACCACCACAAACTAACTCTCCATTAGATTCGTAGAAAGCACCTAAGTAGTCACCATCTTCAAGATCTAAATCAGCAGAAACACCAATTGTAGAGTTATTCCCTGTATTTGTAATACCGTCTGCAGAAGAAGGCCAGTTACCAGAAAACGAAAGGTATTCACATGAGTCATCGTTGGTGTTGGCACTTGAATCGTAATTTAAAGCGTTAGCATCTATACAACCGTAAGAAACATCTTCACATGTACCGTTGTCAATATTTGCAGACTCATCATAGTTTGCAGCATCAACATCTGTACAACCTTCAATTACAGCCTCACAAGATCCGTCGTTTATATTTGCATCTGCATTAAAGTTAAAAGCGGAAGCATCTGTACAACCTTCAACTAAACACGATCCATTATCAGTATTAGCAGAAGCATTAAAGTTAGTGGCGTTTACATTAGTACATCCTAAAGATATAGCAATACAAGAACCGTCATCGTTAGTTGCATTTGAATTGTAATTAAATGCTGTTGGGTCAATACAACCTTCAACTTCAAACTCATCACACACACCATCGTTATCTAAATCGTTATTACACTGTTCTTCACAGTTTAACCATTCTTCTGAAGGGTAAGTACAAAAACCAGCATCAGTTGCCAATTCATTATAGTTACAGGCAGTATTATCTATACAACCTAAAACTTCAAAACCATCACAAACACCATCGGCATCAGAATCGACCAAACAAACACCGTCACAATCGTATCCAACTTCATTAAAGAAACAAGAATCATCATCGTTATTTGCCTGCGCATCAAAATTACAAGCATTAGAATTTGTACATCCTAAATATTCACATTCGCTTGCAGTGTTTGCAAGTTCAATATAGTTATTAGCTTCTGAATCCATACAACCTGTTAAGAAACAAGATTCATCAGAAACATTTGCGCTTGGATTGAAGTTTTCAGCCCATTCTTCCATACAACCTTCAATATCTATTAAGCCACAAGTAAGAACTTGTGAGTTTAAAGAAGATAAAATTTGAGTACCATTCACAACGTATCCAACATCTTCAGTGTTCAATAAATAGATGTTTGAGCCGTCGACTAATTCCATTACCACATTTACGCCTAGTACAGCACCATCAGTTTCAGGAGTAGAAGAATCGTCTCCCCATACAGCTAAGGATGTTTGAGAAAGACCGAAAACACCAACAGAACCAACTAACATACCGTTAGATGAAACTGAAATGTAAGCCGACTCATCTGTAATCAAAAGAGCAGAGATAAAGCCTGGAGTTAACATAAGAGTCATGTTATTTCCAGTATTCCCAGAATAGATACCTGGATATACACAATCTCCGCCAAGAACATCCCCACCACATAAGTCTGCAGTAACAGGAGAACTTTGCACAACCATACCACCAGTAGAATAAATTATGGCACTAGGGATTGATAAATCATATAAATTGCCACCATCGATTAATTGTAAACTGATTTCAACACCAGAAGGAGCTCCATCGAGCTCAGTAGTAGAAGAATCATCTCCCCAAACTGCTAAAGAAGTCTGAGGCAAACCAAAGATAGCTTTAGAACCAACAACCATACCTTCTGGAGTAACTGCAACAATATATGCATCTTCAGAAATAAAGGCAAGAGAGTTAATAAAGTCTGGAGTAAGCATCACAGTCATATTAGAGCCTGTATTTCCAGTAAAAAATTGTGGGATTTCACATTGTGAAAAAGCGTTGAAATTAAACATAACAACACAAAAAGATAGTAGTAACTTTTTCATCGAGGGGGGGGATTTAGTTAAAATACTGATGTCTTAAACTTCACCAGACTCCAAACTTAATAAAATTTGATGTAATAATCTACTTTCGAAGCTATTATAAATTTAGTTATCTCAAGTATTAACCAAAAGAAAAGAGGCATTATAAAACAATAAATTGAATGAATATTGTTTTTTACTGCATTTGTGATTTTCCCAGCTGAAAGCTTAGACCAAACTGAAGAAACAAACTCTTAGCATTAAATAAATCTACAAACATTATATTATCGACTAAAACATTTAATTGCACAGGTCCTGGACTCCAAACGAAACCTGCAGCTAAAGATGTGTTTTTAGAGAATCTGCTTAAAGAAGTAAGAAGTTCTAAGGAATTTACCAACTGGAATTGATACCCTAAACTTATTGCACTAGCACCTTTACTTAAGTTCCTCCTCCAATTATACAATGCAGAAAAGCTATGTTTACTAGTTATTGAATAGGAGAGTCCTAAAAAGAATTTTGGATTTAATTTTGTTGAGTAGGCTCCAAGAGCTTCTGCAGGCTGAAGTGTCAGTAGCAATGAATCCGACAGGGTTTCTATTTGGGCTAACAAGTCTTCTCCGCCAGCACTAGACTGACTAAGTCCTACAATTTCAAATTCTTTTTCCCCATTAGTAGTAAAGAGAGTGGTATTTGACTTATCCCAATTTATCGACCCAATATCATTGAGTGCAATACTGGCAGTAAATTGATCGGTAAAAACATATGAAGCACCAAGGTCAATAGCAAAACCTTTATTTAGCTTCGGGTCGAATAGTAATGATTTATCGGCTGCACCCCTACCCGATGTTAGGATAAGAATATCAGAGCTTAGCTCGGTAGAAAATATTGGGCTCGATGTAGAATCAGTAAAAGCACTAAACTTGAGTTTTTGGGTATGAACATTGGCAATACCTCGGAGTATTTTAATACGTGCGCCAATTTCAAGCTTTTTATTTACTTTTATTGCAGTTCCTAAATACAAACTATTATAAGCGGTGAATTCAATTATTTGTGAATCAAACACCATACGTTGATTGATGAAATTTGCATTCCCTTGGGTTAAATAATCTACTAATTTATTAGAGAATTGCATTCCAGCATCAACAACTAATTCATCGCCAATATAAACGAATACATTTTTCTTTTTTCCTACTTTAATTCCAAAATAAAATAATTGATTTCTAAAACTCGAATTCAAAATATTTTCTTTTTTCAAATTAGACCTCAACAAAGGCAAGTTAAAATGAAGAGAATCATCCGTCTGTTTTTGAAGAAAGTCGTTTAGGCTAAGGGGCCACTGCATACCCAAATTAACATTTGAAAATGCAGGCAAACCAAGTACAATATTAGCCTCGGGGAAAACGGAGGAATTTGCACTTGACTGAAGAACAAAAGATTGTGAGTGATAGCTGGCTGAGCTATTTTGAGCCAGAGTATTAAAACTGACTATAACTGCAATAAGTAGTAGTATAAAATTCCGCATCATTCTTACATTTTTAATTCAACAATAATCCCAGCATCAATAATAAACTCATAGTCGGTATATAACTTAATGGCTGTGTTTTCACTATTGTAAGAATTCATTCGAATATCTAGAATAGTTCTATTAGAATTTAGTAGAGCTTCAAACTGGTCGGCATTAATCACAATATTACTTTTGTAAATTATAGCCTCAATTGTTCTCCCATTCTCATCTACTGGAGCGGCCTCTAGTAAATCTATAGTTAAAGAATCTAGTATCGCACCACTAATAGAATCTTCAAAAAACATACTTAAGCCTACATCTAGTGGGAATTCATTTTGCGTACGTAATTTCATTTTAACAGATTCTATCTTATCTGCAGGACTATCAAAGTCAAACGATAAATCGAGTGTATCTTTAGTAAGAGCGTCCTGGATACGTAAATGAAGTGGTAAGTCCATTTCGAAACCTAATACTATACTTGTATTTGGCCTTAAAATATTAGGTAAGCCTGTGTTGCCAATAGGGTTAGATATTACACTCCCGCTGTAAGTTATAGCCGTTGGATTTAAAGCAATCAATTCTGGCAATTGAGAGTTTGTGTTGTCGAAAGTAGTTTGACTCATTTGATCTGAGGCAATTTCAAGCAAAGGGCCAGCTAGGTTTATTAGCCCGGTACCATTCTCTCCAACTAGTGCTAGATCTATTTCAAATGGAATACCGATTGAGTTATCTGCAGAAAAAATCAATTTTGGAGATTCTAAAATAATTCCTGAAGAAATATCGGCCAAAACACTTAAGTCTAAATCGAGTACTTCTTCAGCTATTATTTCCTCTAACTGCCCAAAGTAACCTTGTATTAAATTGAACTCTAAATCCTCCATCCCAATTGTCAATGAAATTTCATTTGTTTCATCATACGAGACATAATTCTGACTCGCTAATATCTGAGAACTATAAATTACTTGTAATTGATTTAGAGAATTAGAAAAATCGAATGTATAATTTTCTAAAGAAACTGAATTTGTAACTAAACCAGAGTTTACGATTTGTATGAGTTCAATAAATGAATTATTATTCTCATCTACCAATTGTGGTATTTCTAAAGTTAATTCTAGCGTTGTATTTAAGTCTGAATTAAAAGAATAAACAAATTGTCCAGCAGCGATTTCTATAAAATCTATTTCAACATCATCATCAAAATCCATATCAACAACAAAAGTGCTATCGGGTCCAGATTGTGCAGGAAACTTTACCATACCTTCAGTAGCGACTAAGCCTTCACCTTCAATAACAAGTTCTAATTCATCAGAATTAGAAATAGGAACCCATTGAGATTGATCTAGTGGATTAGTCCCTGTTCCTGGGGAGGCTAAATCAAGTATTTCCATACTTAAATCACTGTACAAACTTACTCCATCTAAAGTAACGATTGATGATGAAACAGAACCTGATTGTACATTTGAAAATTCAAACAAGCCAACTACTGAGTTGTCTATAGTATTGCGAAGTCTTAAATTAAGAACACTTAAATCGATAGCTAAATTGTTTGTAATGGTAATACTTAATTGTCCTTCTGAAATAAAAACAGAATGAAATTGATCGGAACCTTGGGCATTATAAACACCCCCAGACTGCTCTTCTATTGGTGGGAAATAAGCAGAACCAAAATCCTGACTATAATCTATAGCTTCTGATATTTGACTTGAAATAGTGGGATCTAAATTACTCGTTAAGTCACCCATAACGATTGTTACATTACTAGTAAAAGCAGGTATAGCAATTTCTCCTACCGTAAATTCTTCAAGTGTAGGTTCTTGATTTTCTATCACTAATAAACTATCACTTAAAATTTCAGCAATACTATCCTGACGAAATGATATCCGAATTAAGCCATCATCATCGGTAGACATGTTTTCATTCTCTGGCAACAAATCTCCGAGTCTAGTTGTAGAATGTATTAAAGGTATAGCAAGATTATATTCTACATCAATTTCAGAAGACAAACTAGTTAGATCGTGCTCCATACATGAGGATATTAATAGAAGACTAAGGATCAAAAAGCTTACTGGTCTATTTTTCATATTTCTTTATTTATAAAATTCTAAATCAATACTAAACAAATCTAGTAAAATAATCTATGCTAATGTAAGCCTAACTAAATAAAGAAAATGATCATCCTGGTATTCCAAACTTACCGACCAACCACAACTTTCAACAACCTGCTGAAGCTTATCGAAGTCTACAAATAACCAAGGGAAAGGTTTTGCAACACACTCTTTATAGCTTAGGGTATAATGTAACTCTCCATAATAATTACTGTTAAGATTCACCCAAAGTCCACCTTCATCATCTTCAAACATATATTTTAAATCTGATGAGTCAAGTAATACTTGTCCATTAGTTGCCACATATTTTTTTAAGTGTTCAAAAAAAGTTTCTAAACCGTCTAAGGTTTTCACTAGACCGATACCGTTCATCATAAATAAAACAGTGTCAAATTTCTTGGGTTCTAAAGTCCATATATCGCTACACGAAACAGACTTTAAATTCCTAGATTTCATCACACTACAAGACAACTCCGAAACATCAATCGATGTAACATCGAATCCGTTCTCTTGTAAGTATACACTATGTGCGCCTGCACCTGCGCCCACATCCAAAACAGTCCCTTTTACAAGTTCAAGTGCTTTTTTCTCTAGCAAAGGCATCTCTTTAAAAGATCGAAACAAATAAGGAACAGGCAATTCTTCACCCTCTGTAATATTCGTATCCACCTTTACTGAAGTTTCATCTTTATGATGAAAATAATTATAGATAGCTTGCCCCATAGGGTCTTGTTCCTTTTTGATCATGTCGGCTTAGTTTGGATTGCAAAAATAGAAAATTGAATAGAGCAAAAGCAGTAGTTTCAGCATTTGATTCCTAAGTCAATAGTAAAAGTTTTTAATTAATGTATTTTTGACAAAATTTACGATTTGGAAAAAGAAATTCAAGACCTTAAGAAAAAGGCTTTTCAAGACAGAAAAGCGAATAGAGATTTATTTGAGAAACTCAAAAAAATGAGAGGTGCGCCTTTAGATGAAAAGTTCCATACTTTACACGATGAGGTTTTTGAAAATATTGACTGTTTAGAATGTGCAAATTGCTGCAAAACATCCTCCCCTATTTTTATTGAAAAAGATGTGGATAGAATTGCGAAACACTTAAACATGAAACCTGGAAAGTTTCATGAAAAGTACTTAAAGAGAGATGATGAATATGATATTGTTTTAAAAGAAAGTCCCTGTGCTTTTTTAGACGACGATAACTCTTGTTCTATATACGATGTAAGACCTAGAGCTTGTTCAGAGTATCCGCATACCAAGAGAAAGAAGATGTCGCATATACTTCCTTTAACATTGCAGAATGTAGAAGTTTGCCCTGCAGTATCAAGGATTGTTGATAAAATGAAAAATGTATAACGCAAAAAAGCCGTCTTTTCAGATGGCTTTTTTTTATTTGAATACAACAGTACTACTTAAGGTAAAGCACCGACCTTACTTCTTCTATAATCTTACTTACTTTAGGCATAAACTCCTCTACTAAATTAGGTGCATAAGCCATAGGTACATCCGCAGTACAAATACGTTTTACGGGTGCATCTAAGTGATCGAAAGCATCCCGTTGTACGGTAAAAGCAATCTCTGTAGATAGCGATGCCAAAGGCCAAGCTTCTTCAATAATTACCAAACGATTTGTTTTTTTAACAGATTCAATGACCGTAGCGTAATCTATAGGACGAACAGTTCTTAAATCAATTACTTCGGCACTAATTCCTTCCTCAGATAATTTATCAGCAGCTTCAAATACTTTCTTCATTATTTTCCCAAAAGAAACTAAAGTTACATCCGTACCTGTTTTTTTTACATCAGCTACACCAATAGGAATTATATATTCTCCTTCTGGAACTTCTCCTTTATCCCCATACATTTGCTCAGACTCCATAAAAATAATAGGGTCATTATCGCGGATTGCCGCTTTTAATAAACCTTTAGCATCGTATGGATTAGATGGACAAATCACTTTTAAACCAGGGCAGTTTGCATACCACGACTCAAAAGATTGTGAGTGTTGAGCTCCTAATTGACCAGCCGCTGATGAAGGACCTCGAAAAACCATAGGCATCGGGAATTGTCCGTCAGACATTTGGTTCATTTTTGCTGCAGAATTAATAATTTGATCTATAGCAACCAACGAAAAATTAAAGGTCATAAACTCTACAATAGGTCTCAAACCATTCATGGTAGCACCTGTAGCGATTCCGGAAAAACCAAGTTCGGCAATAGGTGTATCGATAACTCTTTTTGCTCCAAATTCATCAAGCATCCCTTGACTCGCTTTATAAGCGCCATTGTATTCAGCAACTTCTTCACCTATTAAGAAGACTTTTTCATCTCTTCTCATTTCCTCGCTCATCGCTTCGGCTATTGCTTGTCTAAATTGTATAACTCTCATAAGACTTGTTTTTTTCAGGCTACAAAATTACATAAATTATAGTTTATATAATAGGATGCTAAACATCCATTTCAAAAATCCCTATTTAGAGCTTTAAGTTGCTGCACTAGGGCATCTACATATAAATACAGATGTATACAAAACTCAAAATACAATGCGCGCATTACACTTTGTTTTCAAGTAAATTTAATTACATTTGCAACTACACATAAAAACAAAGTATTTTATTGTTCAATTCTAAGGAATTCTAAACTAGAATTTCTCTTAAATTAGGCTGTAGAATAGTAAAAAATAAAATAAGTGATGAAAATACTAGTTTGTATAAGTCATGTTCCAGACACGACTTCGAAGATTAAATTCACAAACAACCAAACAGAATTTGATAGTAACGGGATAACATTTGTTATAAACCCTTACGATGAGTTTGGTTTAACAAGGGCAATGAAAATTAAGGAATCTACAGGCGCAACAATTACTGTTGTAAATGTAGGAGCCGCGAGTACAGAACCAACACTAAGAAAAGCTTTAGCTATTGGTGCAGACGAAGCAGTAAGAATTGATGCTGACCCGAAAGATGGTTCAACGGTTGCTCGTTTAATTGCAGATTATGCAAAAGAACAAAACTTCGACTTAATTGTTACTGGCCGCGAATCGATAGATTATAATGGTGGAATAGTTCCTGGAATGCTCGCTACATATTTAGACATTCCATTTGTGAATGCTTGCATTGGTTTTGAACTAGAGGGAACGAACGCGAAAGCAGTAAGAGAAATAGACGGAGGGAAAGAAACTTTAGAAGGTACACTACCGATGCTAATTGCTGGACAAAAAGGTTTAGTAGAAGAAAAGGAATTAAGAATTCCTGCTATGCGTGGAATTATGATGGCACGTAAAAAGCCTCTTTCTGTTATAGCTGCGGGAGATACTAGAGTAAGTACAACAGTTGTAAGTTTCGAATTACCAGAAACTAAAGCTGCATGTACAATGATTGATGCTGGAAATGTAGAGCAACTTGTAGAGTTACTTCACACTGAAGCAAAAGTAATTTAATAAAGAACAAAAAAGATTATGGCTGTTTTAGTATATACAGAAAGTTGGAACGGAAGCTTTAAGAAAGCATCTTTTGAAGCAGTAAGTTACGCTGCTCAACTTGCCAACAAAATAGGAACTGAAGCGATTGCATTAACAATTGCTTCTAGCGACGATGCTGCTCAATTAGGAAATTACGGTGCTACTAAAGTACTTAATATAACAAACGAGTCTTTAGCAACATTTAACAATCAAGCATATGCAAATGCTATTGTTGCTGCTGCAGAGGCCAATGGTGCAGACACCATTATTATATCGAATACAAACAACGGAAAAGCGATTGCACCTATTATTGCTGCAAAGAGAAATGCAGGATTAATTACAAATGCAATTGAATTGCCAAGCTCTACAAGTCCTTTAACAGTAAAAAGAAAAACTTTTTCTAGTAAAGCATTTACTAACTATAGTTCTACTGCTGCACAAAATGTAATTTCTATTACGCCTAATGCATTGGGAACTATAGAAAATGGAGCTACTGCACAAATAGAATCGTTTGATTATACAGCTACAAGCTCAGATAATAGACTAAGTTCTGTATCTGTTGATAGAGCTTCAGGAAAAATATCCTTAACTGAAGCTGACTTTGTTGTATCGGCAGGACGTGGTTTAAAAGGACCAGAAAACTGGGGTATGGTAGAAGAGTTAGCTGGACTTTTAGGTGCGGCTACTGCTTGCTCTAAACCAGTTTCTGATATTGGATGGAGACCTCACAGTGAACACGTTGGGCAAACAGGAATTGCAATTAACCCTGAATTATACATAGCAATTGGTATTTCGGGAGCTATACAACACTTAGCCGGAGTTAATGCGTCTAAAAACATAGTGGTTATTAATACCGATCCAGAAGCTCCTTTCTTTAAAGCAGCAGATTATGGAATTGTAGGAGATGCCTTTGATGTTGTTCCTAAGCTGATTGAAGCTTTAAAAATACATAAAGCAAATAATTAATCCAAAATAAGCTGAGCAGTCCACCAATTTTAGTATTTTAGTCATGCTAATATCAATTGATGAAAACAGTTCAACTTAATATAATAGGATTAACATATAGTCAATCGCAGAGTAACGCTTATGCATTACTCTTGGGTGAAGAAAATGGGCCTCGTAGGTTGCCAATAGTAATTGGTGCGCACGAGGCTCAATCTATTGCTATAGCTTTAGATAAAGACAAAATGCCCCCCCGGCCTGTTACTCATGACTTGTTTACTAGCTTTGCTCTTTCATTTAATATATACCTCAAAGAGGTGATCATACACAAACTAAAAGAAGGGGTTTTTTACTCCTATTTAGTGTGTGAATTAGATGGAGAAATAAAACGACTAGATTCTAGAACTTCTGATGCCGTAGCACTAGCTCTGCGATTTAATTGTCCTATTTACACATACGAATCAATACTCAAACAGGCTGGCATAATTTTAGACGAGGACAAAACAAAACGAAGAGTTTTACTAGAAAATACAGCTACACCTAAAAAGGTAGTAGACATTGAAAAAAGCCACTCACAAGATCCAAACAAGTTTTCTAGACTCTCGGATACTGTATTAAATACACAACTTAATCAGGCTTTAGAAAAAGAAGAATACGAAATAGCAGCTCAGATAAGAGATGAGTTAAACCTTAGAAATACGCATCATTAAAACATGAAAAAATCAATCTTAATGCTAAGCTTTTTGCTCAGCATAAGCACTCTATTATCTGGGCAAAACGTTATTGGAATTTGGGTATTTAAATCGATCGATAGCTCAGAAGAAAAAAACATTGTTCAACTAGAAAAATCCGACGAGATGCAACTCTTCGAAGATCATAGTTTTCAATATTCTTTAGCGGCAAAAAACAATTTACAAGCAAGTGGTCAATGGTCTATTATTGATTCTCTTATTTGTTTAAAGTATACAAGTCCTACAGATACAAGCCGCTGTTATACATACACATTAAACCAAAACAGCTTACGACTAGAGGAAAATGGAATAAGTTATTTATTCGATTTAAAAATACCAATTAACAAAACTCTAATTCCAATAGAATCCGAAAGTAGGTTTTGGAATATTACACGAGGCTTACTCGGAATTATAAGCCTATTACTAATCGCAGTACTATTTAGTAGAAATAGAAAAAAAATAGATTGGGTACTAGTAGCAAAAGGATTATTAATACAATTTATTTTTGCAGTTGGGATACTAAAAGTTCCCTTCGTAGAATCAATTTTCGAAAATATTTCAAGTGGATTTATTAAAGTAATATCTTTTACACAGGCAGGAACAAACTTTCTATTTGCCTCTTTTATTACAGGTAAAATTGAAGCACCATTAATTAACTTCATGGTACAGGTATTACCTACTATCATATTCTTTTCGGCACTTACCAGTCTCTTTTATTACTTAGGGATTCTCCAAAGAGTCGTTTACTTTTTTGCTTGGTTGATGAAGAAATTTATGAAACTATCAGGCTCTGAGAGTTTAGCTGCAGTAGGAAATATATTTTTAGGCCAAACAGAAGCGCCATTATTAGTACGTCCCTATTTAGATAAAATGACAAAATCAGAAATTTTCTGTTTAATGTCTGGAGGTATGGCAACTATTGCAGGTGGAGTACTTGCAGCATATATAGGATTTTTAGGCGGTAGCGACCCAGTACAAGAGCTTCTATTTGCAAAACATCTATTGGCAGCATCTTTGCTTTCTGCTCCTGCAGCAGTAATAGCAGCAAAAATAATTGTTCCTGAAACTGAAGAGTATGACAAGAAAATGAAACTGAATAAGGATAAGGTTGGAAGCAACGCCTTAGAAGCTTTAAGTAATGGTACAAGCGATGGATTACGACTCGCAGTAAACGTAGGTGCTATGTTACTCGTATTTACCGCACTTATTGCAATGGGGAATTACATAAGCAATGACCTCATAGGAAACTGGACTGGAATAAATACATGGATTATTGCTAACACTAGTTATACTGGTTTTACAATGCAATTTATGGTGGGTTATACCTTTGCTCCTATCGCATGGCTCATGGGTATTGCCTGGGAGGATGCTGTTTTAGTAGGACAACTTTTGGGAGAGAAAACAATTTTAAATGAATTTTACGCCTACAAAACTTTAGGAGAAATGAAAGGTGCTGGATTATTTACGTATCAAAAGTCGATTATTATGTCTACCTATATATTATGTGGATTTGCTAATTTCGCCTCTATTGGAATCCAAATTGGAGGAATAGGAGCGCTTGTTCCAAACAGGAAAGCATTACTATCTGATTTAGGTTTACTAGCTCTTGTAGCGGGAACTTTAGCTTCATTATTTACCGCTGTTATTGTAGGTATGATGTTGTAATTATTTCTAGAAAAAAATTAAATTTACAGTGTAATAGAACAGAAAATTATTGATCCTGAAAAACCTTCAATCTTAAACTTTCAAATTTTAATTATATGAAGCAGTATTTAGATTTAATGCGCCATATTAAAGAAAATGGCCAATTAAAAAGTGACCGAACAGGTACAGGTACAGTTAGTGTTTTCGGACATCAGATGCGTTTCAATTTAGCCGAAGGCTTTCCTTGTATTACTACTAAAAAACTACATTTACGTTCTATAATTCACGAATTACTGTGGTTTTTAAAAGGCGATACTAATATACAGTACTTAAAAGAAAATAAAGTTCGTATTTGGGACGAATGGGCAGATGAATACGGTAATCTAGGCCCTGTTTATGGATCACAATGGAGGTCTTGGCCAGCGGCAAATGGTAAACACATAGATCAAATTACGCAAGTAATAGATCAAATAAAAACCAATCCAGACTCACGTAGATTAATAGTGAGTGCATGGAATGTTGGCGAAATTAAAAATATGGCTTTGCCTCCATGTCATGCCTTCTTTCAATTTTATGTAGCAGATGGTAAATTATCTTGTCAGCTTTACCAACGTAGTGCAGATATATTTTTAGGAGTGCCTTTTAATATCGCATCCTATGCCTTATTAACTATGATGGTCGCACAGGTTTGTGGTTTAGAAGCAGGGGAGTTCATACATACACTAGGAGATGCTCATCTATATTCTAATCATTTAGAGCAAACAGAATTACAGTTAAGTAGAGAAATAAAAAAGCTTCCTACTATGAAAATGAATTCTGATATTAAAAACATATTCGACTTTACCATAGACGATTTTGAATTGGTGAATTACGATCCACATCCACACATTAAAGGTATAGTAGCTGTATAATGAAAGTATCATTAATTGTTGCCTGCTCAGAAAATCACGTTATTGGAAAAGACAATGACTTGATATGGCATTTGCCAAAAGATATGAAGTTTTTTAAAGACACTACCAAAGGTCATTTTGTGATTATGGGAAGGAAAAACTTTGAATCTATTCCTCATAAATACAGACCTCTGCCCAATAGAACAAATGTTGTGGTAACGAGACAAGGGACTTATAAAGCAGAAGGATGTGTTGTTGTTAATTCTATATCCGAAGCTTTAAACAAAGCCAAAGAATCGAAAGACGAGGAACCTTTTATTATTGGAGGTGGAGAAATTTACCGCCTAGCTTTAGAACAAAACCTAGTAGACCGAGTGTATCTAACACGAATACATAAAAACTACGATGGAGATACATTTTTTCCAGTACTTTCTAGCGACTGGAAATTGGTGAGTTCAGAATCACATGAGGCAGATGACAAACACCAATGTGCTTATTGTTTTGAAGTTTATGAGAAAGCCTAAATAAAATTTATCACATAAAAAAAGGAGCTAGATAAATCTAGCTCCTTTTTTGTATATAAGTATCACTTACTAAAACAAATTCAGTTCCGTAAGTAAAGCATTCGTTGCAGAAACTCCTTTCGCAGATTCAGCTAATAAAGCTTTTTCATTTGCATCTAATTCGATTTCAACAATTTTCTCAATACCGTTTTTACCTAAAATAACAGGTACTCCAATTGTTAAATCGTTTAAGCCATACTCACCTTCTAATAATACAGAACAAGTGAACATTTTCTTTTGGTCGCAAGCAATTGCATGCACTAAAGAAGAAACTGCTGCACCTGGAGCATACCAAGCAGAAGTACCTAACATTCCTGTTAATGTAGCACCACCAACTTTAGTATCGGCGGCAACTTGAGCCAATCTTTGTGCTGATAAAAACTCAGAAACTAAAACGCTATTTCTAGAAGCTAAACGAATTAAAGGAACCATTCCTTTATCGCTATGACCACCAATCACAAGACCTTCTACATCAGAAGCAGGGCAATCTAGAGCCTCACTCAAACGGTATTTAAAACGAGCAGAATCTAAAGCTCCACCCATACCAATAATTCTATTTTTAG